>NZ_JBTCWL010000072.1:0-18407 GCF_054325275.1 Oryzihumus sp. | reverse complement strand
CCCACCGAACACCCCGAAACCCGCGTTTCGGGGCCGGTGCGGCCCCGAAACGCGGGTCAGGCGGTGTCCTCTTGAGGGAAGGTGGAGACGTCAGCCGCGCTTGACGAAGCCCTCCTGGACGAGCCAGTCCATCGCCACCTTGGCCGGGTCCTGACCGTCCACGTCGATCTTGGCGTTGAGGTGACGCAGCGTCGTGTCGTCGAGCTTGGCCGCCACGGGGGCGAACAGCTTCTCGATCTGCGGGTTCTTGCTCAGCACCGGCTGACGGACGACCACCGCGACGTTGTACGCCGGGAAGAACTTGCGGTCGTCCTCCATGACCTTGAGGTTCAGCGACTGGATCCGGCCGTCGGTCGTGTAGACCTCACCGAAGTTGCACTGGCCCTGCGCGGTCGCCTCGTAGATCGCGCCGGTGTCCAGGGTCTTGACGTTGCCGCGCGGTACCGCGGACCCCAGCGGCACGCCATACCGTTTGAGCATCGGCTGGAAGCCGTCGTTGCGGCTGGCGAACTCCGACTCCACGCAGAACGTGCGCTCCTTCGGCGGCACCTTGCTCAGGTCGGAGAGCTTGCTGATGCCGAGCCTCTTGGCCGTCGCCGCCGTCGTCGCGAACCCGTAGGTGTTGTTCATCGGCGCGGGCTTGAGCCAGGCGAGCTTGTTGGCCTTGAGGTCGGCGTCCCGGACCGAGCTGTACTGCTTCTCCCGGTCGGGGATGCCGTTCGCGTGGCCGAGGTAGGAGATCCAGGCGGTGCCGGTGTACTCCCACTCCAGGTCGATCTGGCCGGAGACCTGGGCCTGGCGGGCGCTGGCGCTGCCGGGGATGTTGGTCAGGTCGGTGACCTTGGCGCCGTTGGCCTGCAACAGGATCCCGGCCATCTTGCCGAGGAGGATCTGCTCGCTGAAGTTCTTCGAGCCCACCGAGATGGCGGTCCCGGTCATCGGCTTGACGTCCTTCTCCGGCCCGGCCAGCGTGGCGGCGGGCAGGAACCCGCCACTGGTCTGCAGGCCGCAGCCGGAGAGCAGGGCGCCGGCTGCGAGAGCAGCGACAGCAGGTATGCCGGCCCGCTGTGTGAGTCGCGCGCGGCGGCTGGTGCGGGCGGTCATGAGGTGAGCCCCTTCGGTCGGACGATCTCCTCGATGACGTGGCCGGCCCAGTCGACGGCGAGCGCGAGCAACGCGACGAGTACGGCGCCACTGACGAGGATCGGGTAACGGAACAGGGTGATGCCGGTGACGATCAGGCTGCCCAGGCCGCCCGCGTTGATGAACGTGGCCAGCGTGGCCGTGCCCACCAGCAGGACGAGGGCGGTGCGGATGCCGGCCGCCATGACGGGGACGGCGAGCGGCAGCTCGACCTTGAACAGCACCGCGATGCTGGACATGCCCATGCCACGGCCGGCCTCCACCAGGGTCCGGTCGACCTGGTTCAGCCCGACGATGGTGTTCTGGAGAACGGGCAGGATCCCGTAGAGCGCCAGGGCGATGACAGCGGTCTGGAAGCCGAAGCCGACCCACATGGCGAGCAGCACGATGAGGCCGATGGCCGGGGCGGCCTGGCCGGCGTTGGCGACGCCGACCACGGCGGTCGAGGCGCGGCGGAAGCGGGGCCGGGTCAGCACGATCCCCAGGGGGATCGCGACGACCAGCACGACCGCCGCCGCGACGGCCGTCACCTCCAGGTGCTGCACCGCGAGCGTGTTGATCTCGGACCACGCCAGCTGGCGGGACTCGATGCTGTCGAGCGTGGCGGTGCTGCGCCACAGCACCCAGGCGCCGAAGGCGATCAGGATGGCGACCGGCTGGATCAGCAGCCGGCGACGGGTCGGACTCACTGGGGGCCCTCCTCCGCGGTCGGGGGCACCTCGGCGTGCTGCTGGAGGACCTCCGCGGCCAGGGCGGCCTCGGCCTCGGCGTGGTTCGGCGCCGCGGGGCGCTCGAGCTCGGCGGCCTCGGACATGGCCTGCTCGGCCTGCTCACGGGTCTCCTGCAGCAGGTTGACCAGCGCGCCGATGCGCACGATGCCCAGGTACTCGTCGCGGCGGCCGGTGACGACGACGCCGCCGTGGCCGGAGACGAGCATGGTGTCGAGCGCGTCGTTGAGGGTGGCGCGACGGTCGACGGTGACCAGGTCGTGGTTCTCCTCGGAGATCACCGGCTGGTCCTCGATGGCGCGCAGCCAGTCCCAGCGCAGCGGGCGGCGACGCTGGTCCAGGACCACCACGGCGCGGTGGCCGTTGGTGCGGGCCCGCCGGAGGACCTCGGGGCCGGACTCGCCGACCGTGGCGGTCGTGGTCTGCTCGAGGTCGATCTCGCCGACCCGGCTCAGCGTCAGCTGCTTGAGCGTGGAGCCGGCGCCGATGAAGTTCTCCACGAAGCGGTTCGCCGGGGCGGCGAGGATGTTCGCGGGGGTGTCCAGCTGGGCGATCTCGCCGCCCTCGCGCAGGATCGCGATCTGGTCACCGAGCTTGACGGCCTCGTCGAAGTCGTGGGTGACGCAGACGATGGTCTTGCGCAGCTCCTCCTGGATGGACAGGAGCTCGTCCTGGAGGCGCTGGCGGGTGATCGGGTCGACGGCGCCGAACGGCTCGTCCATGAGGATCACGGGCGGGTCGGCGGCCAGGCCGCGGGCGACGCCGACACGCTGCTGCTGCCCACCGGAGAGCTCGCGCGGGTAGCGGTTGCGGTAGCGGGCCGGGTCCAGCCCGACCAGGTCGAGCAGCTCGTCGACCCGCTCGGTGATCCGCTTCTTGTCCCACCCCAGCATCTGGGGAACCATCGCGATGTTCGCGGCGACGGTCATGTGCGGGAAGAGGCTGCCGCCCTGGATGACGTAGCCGATGTGACGGCGCAGCTCGTCCGCGTCCTTGGCGCGGGCGTCCTCGCCGCCGATCAGGATCTGGCCCGAGCTGGGCTCTATCAGGCGGTTGATCATCTTCAGCGTGGTCGTCTTGCCGCAGCCCGAGGGCCCGACGAGCATGAGGATCTGGCCTGCGGGAATGTGCAGGTTGACGTCCTCGACCGCGGCCTTCTTCTGGCCCGGGTAGCGCTTGGTGACGCCGACCAGCTCGATGTCGACGCCGCTCACGGCGTCGTCGGTAGCGGTGGCGGTGGTGGTGGGCGTGATGGTCTGGGTGGTGGTCATGTCAGGCACGGATCCCCCTGGGGGTCGTGACGCGCTGGAGCAGCACCAGCAGGCCGTCGAGGACAAGGGCGAGGATGACGACTCCGACCGTCCCGACGACGGCGGACTCGGTGGCCCCGGCGCCACCGAGGCGCGCCAGGCCGTTGAAGATGAAGGAGCCGAGGCCGGGGCCCTGCACATAGGCCGCCACCGCGGCGATGCCCATGCACATCTGGGTCGAGACGCGGACGCCGGCGAGGACCACTGGCCAGGCCAGCGGCAGCTCGACGCGCATCAGGGTGCGCGTCCGGCTCATGCCCATGCCACGGGCGGACTCCACCAGGGTGGTGTCCACGCCGTTGAGGCCGACGACGGCGTTGCGCACGATGGGCAGCGCGGCATAGAAGACGATGGCGACGACGGAGGGCAGCACGCCCAGGCCCAGGACCGCGAGCAGGAACGCCAGCAGTGCGAGCGCCGGGACCGTGAGCCCGATGCTGCTGATCCCGTTGGCCAGGCCGGCGAGCCTGGGGATGCGGTGCACGAGCACCGCGACGACGAGGGCCAGGACGGTCGCGATGGCGACGCTCTGCACGACGAGGCTGACGTGCTGGTAGGCCCCGAACATCAGCGCATCGCGATGTTCGGAGATGAACTCCCACATGGAATTGGCCGATCCTTCCCGGGCCTCCTCGGCGAAGGCCCTGTACGGCAGGCGGCCACTCACCCTAGGGACGAACCGGCGAGGTCCTGAAAGTTGAACTCAGGTCGCCGGGCCGTTACGCGCGCGTGTACGCGGGCGCGCGCCCGCGCGCCCTGATGACGACGCGAGGAGGTGTGGCCAGGGCCACGCCTCGGGCTGGGAACTGGGGGTCGGGGACGAAACGGGCGTTCCGGACATCCGTGTCAGCGACGCCGGGGCGGGGACCGCCGGCGTCACCGAGGGGCGTCCGGCAGGGGGAGCGGCCGCCGTGGTTTCTGGTGCAGGGTGACCCGATGGTAGCCCGCAGATACCCCTGCGCACAGCCCCTGAACAGGGACTTTGGTCCCGCGGAGGGTCTCCCGGGGCGGTTGTGGTCAGTGAGGCGGAAGCACGTCCTTCTGGGCCGGGAGCTGGTCCTGGCGCACGATGCCGATCGGGCAGGACATCCCGTTGGGGCCGTGGTTGCAGTAGCCGCCGGGGTTCTTGTGGAGGTACTGCTGGTGGTAGGCCTCGGCGTAGTAGAACGCCCCGGCGTCCGACGCCGGCCGCAGCTCTGTGGTGATGTCGCCGTGGCCGTGCTCGCGCAGGACGCCCTGGAAGGCCTCGCGGGTGTCGCGCGCCGCGGCCTCCTGGTCCGGGGTGGTCCAGTAGACCGCCGAGCGGTACTGCGTGCCGACGTCGTTGCCCTGGCGGTTGCCCTGCGTCGGGTCGTGGTTCTCCCAGAATGTCGCCATCAGCAGCTCGGCGCTGATCGTGGAGGGGTCGAACGCCACCAGCACCGCCTCGGTGTGCCCGGTCCGGCCGGTGCACACCTCTTCGTAGGTCGGGTGCGGGGTGAAGCCGCCCATGTAGCCCGCCGCCGTGGTCACCACGCCGGGGAGCTGCCAGAAGATGCGCTCGGCTCCCCAGAAGCAGCCCATCGCCACGTAGAGCACCTGGGTGCCCTCGGGCCACGGGCCCTGCAGGGGGGTGCCGAGGACCTCGTGGGTCTCGGGGACGCGGTAGCTGTAGGCGGGCCGGCCCGGGAGGGCGTCGTCGGCCTGGATCGTCTGTTGCTTGGCGGAACCGAAGAGCACGAACTCAGTCTCACACGGCACGCAACCCCCGGGGTGCGCCGGGGTGCGCGGGGTGCGTCGGTCCCGGGAGCGGCGGCACGGCATACCGGTGCGTGTGGGTGTGGCGTCGCCACACCGGAGGTGAGGACCGGCACATTGGTGCCCTGTGTCAGGAAATTCCGTCCCAGGGGGTTGTGGTGCCGGACAACGGCGTGCAGGATGAAAGCGCTTACATCGGACAAAGGCGACGAAAGGAGGATTCCGTGAGCTCTGCCGAGCCCGGGCGCCGTGCGGCGACCATCTACTCGGTCGCCCAACGAGCGGGCGTCTCGATCGCTACGGTCTCGCGGGTCCTCCAGGGCACGACGAGCACGTCCGAGGGCACCCGGCGCAAGGTCATGCAGGCGGTCGCGGAGCTCGACTACGTCCCGCTGCGGGCCGCGCGCAGCCTGGCCGTGCAGCGGCACGAGGCGCACGGCCTGGTCGTGCCCGAGCTGCGCGGGCCCTACTACGCCGAGCTGCTCACCGGCTACGAGTCGGCTGCGGCCGCGCTCGGGCAGAGCGTGGTCCTGGTCGTCACCGGCCGGCGGGACGACCCGACCCAGGCGGTGCGCGACCTCGCCGGCCGCGTCGACGGGCTGGCCCTGTCCTACTCGACGATCGCCGACCCGGTCGTGCAGTCGCTGGCGCGGACCACCCCGGTGGTCCTCGTCGCCCGGCCGCAGGTGCCCGGCACCGACGCCGTGGTGACCGAGAGCACCGAGAGCGCGCGGGCGCTCACCGCCCACCTGTTCGGCCACGGGCGCACCCACCTGGTCTTCGTCGGTGACCCCGACAGCTCCTCCGACGTGCAGGCCCGCTACACCGGCTTCCGGCTGGCGCACGCCGCCGCCGACATCCCGGTCCGGCGGCCCCCGCTGCGGGTGCCGTTCCTCGAGGCCGCCGGCGTGCAGGTCGCCGAGGAGATCCTGCGCCGCCGGGTCAAGGTCGACGGGCTGGTCTGCGCCAACGACGAGCTCGCCCTCGCGGTGATGAAGCGGCTCGAGGGCAGCGGCGTCCGCGTGCCCGACGACATCGCCATCGTGGGCTGGGACGACGTGATGACCGCCCGCTACATCACTCCCGGCCTGACCACCGTCCGCCAGCCGATGCGCGAGCTCGGCCAGGCCGCGGCGGACCGGCTGCACGAGCGGATCAGCGGCAGGCCGGCCCGCCCCGAGCCGCTCGTGCTCCCCACCGACCTCGTCCTTCGCTCCTCCTGCGGCTGCACCGCGAAGGACCGTGCCACCACGGCAGCCGCGTCAACCCCCACCTCACCCACGACCACCCGGGGCGCCGCCCCACCGAGGAGGAACACCTGATGAGACGTCACCCCCACGTGATCGCCGTCGCCGCCATGGCGACAGCGGCCCTCGCGCTGACCGCGTGCGGCCGCTCGACCGAGACCGCCAGCGGGCAGAGCAGCGCCAAGGACATCAGCTCCGGCAAGGCCACCGGCACCATCAACGTCTGGGCGATGGGCACCGAGGGCGAGAACCTGCCGACGCTGGCCAAGGAGTTCGAGGCGCAGAACCCCGGTGTCACGGTCAAGGTCACGCCGATCCCGTGGGACGCGGCGCACGACAAGTTCACCACCGCGATCACGGCCGGCAAGACGCCGGACGCCGCGATGGTGGGCACCACCTGGATGGGCGAGTTCGCCGGCCAGGACGCCCTGGACCCGACGCCGAAGTCCATCGACTCCGCCTCCTTCTTCCAGGGCGCGCAGAAGACCACCGAGGTGAACGGCACGTCCTACGGTGTGCCGTGGTACGTCGAGACCCGCCTCGTGTACTACCGCAAGGACCTCGCCGCCAAGGCCGGCATCACCACCCTGCCGACGGACTGGGACGGCCTGAAGGCCATGGCCAAGGCCTACCAGTCCAAGGCCCACACCACGTGGGGCATCAACCTGCAGGCCGGCAAGACCGGGTCGTGGCAGACGATCATGCCCTTCGGCTGGTCCAACGGCGCCAAGATCGCCACCGACGACCAGAAGAAGTTCACCTTCGACAGCCCGCAGCTCGCGGAGGCCGTGAAGTACTACCAGAGCTACTTCACCGAGGGCCTCTCGCCCAAGGAGCTGCCGGACGGCCAGCTCGAGCAGGACTTCGTCAACGGCTCGATCCCGATGTTCATCTCCGGCCCGTGGGAGATGGGTGCGGTCGAGAAGCTCGGCGGTGCCGCCTTCAAGGACAAGTACGGCGTGATGCCCATGCCGAAGAAGGTCAGCGCGACCTCCTTCGTCGGTGGCTCCGACTTCGCCGTGTTCAAGGCCTCCAAGAACCGCGACAGCGCCTGGAAGTTCGTCAAGTGGCTGTCGGACCCCGCGACCCAGACGAAGTGGTACAAGCTCTCCACCGACCTGCCGTCGGTCCAGAGCGCCTGGTCCGACCCGAGCCTGTCGGGTGACGAGAAGCTGAAGGCCTTCGGCGAGCAGCTCAAGGACGCCCAGGCCCCGCCCGCGATCGCCACGTGGGAGCAGGTCGCCGCAGCGTTCGACGACGAGATGGAGAAGGTCACCAAGACCGGCTCCGACCCGGCAGCCGCCCTCAAGACGGTCCAGGCCAAGGCCGAGTCCATTGGCACGGGTAGCTGACACCCTGCGGCCCGCGACGGTGACGCCCGCCCCCGGGGCGTCACCGTCGCCCTCCCGCGGGCGGTCCTCGGGCCGCTCGCGGCAGGGGCGGGCCGCGTGGGTCCTCGCCCTGCCGTTCTGCCTGCTCTTCACCGTCTTCACCGCGTGGCCGGTGCTGTCCTCGCTCTACATGAGCTTCACGGACATCAAGCAGCGGGACCTGCACTCGCCGTTCTCGGTGAACCCGGTCGGGTTCGACAACTACGCCAAGGTGCTCTCGGACCCGACGTTCCGGCAGGCGGCGTTCAACACGGCGTACTTCGTCGTCGTCGGCGTGCCGCTCACGCTGGCGGTCGCGCTCCTCGCGGCGCTGGCCCTGGACAAGGGAATCACCCGCTTCCGCGGGCTCTTCCGGGTCGGCTACTACATGCCCGTCGTGACCTCGATCGTCGCCGTCGCGGTGGTCTGGCGGTTCATCCTCCAGCCCGACAGCGGTGTCCTGAACACCATGCTCGGCTGGGTGGGCATCCAGGGCCCGGACTGGCTCGGCTCGACCACGTGGGCGATGCCCTCGCTCATCGTCATGGCGACGTGGCGCAACTTCGGCACCGCCATGGTGATCTTCCTGGCCGGCCTGCAGTCGGTGCCGGCGCTGCTGCACGAGGCGGCCGCGATCGACGGCGCCGGACCGTGGCAGCGGTTCCGCCACATCACCCTGCCGATGCTGCGCCCGACGATCCTGTTCGTCAGCGTCACCACCGGCATCGGCTACCTGCAGTTCTTCGAGGAACCGTTCGTCATGACCGACGGCGGCCCGCTGAACTCCACCATGTCGATGTCCATGTACACCTACAAGCAGTTCGGCTTCGGCAACTACGGCTTCGCGTCGGCCATGAGCTACGTGATGTTCGTCGTCATCGTCGCGCTGACCGCACTGCAGTTCCGCGCCCTGCGGTCCAACACCTGAGGCAGGTGCGATCCCGTTGAACGACAACCGAACCCGCAGCCGCTGGTGGCTGTATGCCGTGCTGACCGTCGGCCTCGTCGCCGTCGTCGGTCCCTTCGTGTGGATGCTGCTCGGCAGCTTCAAGGGCGAGGGCGAGCTGCGCCGCGTCCCGCCGACCTGGTGGCCCGAGACCGCGACGCTGGACAACTACACCCAGCTGTTCAGCAAGCTGAGCTTCCCGCGGTTCTTCCTCAACTCCGTGCTCGTCGCCGCCGTCGTCACGCTCGGCAACCTCGTGTTCTGCTCGATGCTCGGCTATGCCCTGGCCAAGCTGGAGTTTCGCGGCAAGAAGGCCGTGTTCGCCCTCGTCATGGGCACGCTCATGGTGCCGGGGATGGTCACGTTCGTGCCGCTGTTCATCCTCGTGGCCAACCTCGGCCTGGTCGACAGCTACCCGGGCCTGATCCTGCCGTTCCTCGTGGCGCCGTTCGGGGTGTTCCTCATGCGCCAGTTCATCCTCGACCTGCCGGACGACCTGCTGGACGCCGGCCGCGTCGACGGGGCCAGCGAGCTGCGGATCTTCCGGCAGATCATCCTGCCGCTGTGCGGGCCGGCCCTGGCCACGCTGGGGATCCTGACCTTCCTCGGCAGCTGGAACAACTTCCTCTGGCCGCTGGTCGTGGCCCAGTCCGAGGACCACTACACCCTCCCGGTGGCGCTCGCGCTCTACTCCACCGGGCAGAACAACACCCAGTACGGCCTGCTGCTGGCCGGCGCCACCGTCATCGTCGTGCCGGTGCTCGTCGTCTTCCTCGCCTTCCAGCGCCGCTTCATCGAGGGCATCGCCAGCACCGGCATCAAGTGACGCGTCCAGCCCGGAACCGTTGACACACAAGGGATCTGACATGAGCAACCGCACGCCCACCCGCCGCCAGCTGCTCGCCGGAGGAGGGGCGGCGCTCGCGGTCGCCGCCTTCACCGGTGCCCGTCCAGCCTCCGCGGCGGTGCCGTTCGCCGGCGCCACCACCTCCGGTGCGCCGGTCACGGCCGCCGGGGACGGCGGCATACCGTCGGCCACGCTCTTGCGCTGGGCCAGGGACACGTGGGCCTCGATGGTCGCGATGACCGACCCCGGCACCGGGCTGGTGTCGGACAACATCGACGGCGCGCTGACCTCCGCAGGCAGCCGCTACACCTCGCCGACCAACATCGGTGGCTACCTGTGGAGCGCCGTCGTCGCGCGCGAGCTCGGCATCATCGGCGCCGCCGAGTGCCACCGGCGGATCGCGCAGACGTTGGCCACGCTCGGGACACTGAAGCGCAACGCCGCGAGCGGGCAGTTCTACAACTGGTACGACGTGACCGACGGCTCGGTGCTGACCACCTGGCCCGAAGACGGCAGCACCGTGCACCCGTTCCTGTCCAGCGTCGACAACGGCTGGCTGGCCGCCGCGCTGATGGTCGTGCGCAGCGCCGAGCCGACGCTGGCCGGCAAGGCCCAGCGGCTGCTCCACGCGATGAACTTCGGCTCCTACTACGACAAGGGCGCCCGCCCGGGTGGCCTGATGCGCGGTGGGTTCTGGGAGACCGAGCAGCCGGGCAGCGTGCGCGGCAACTACCTCGGCGTCGGCCCGGACGTCTACTACACCGGCCACCACTACGACACCACCGTCTCCGAGACGCGGATCGCCAGCTACATCGCGATCGCCCGGGGGCAGGCGCCGCGAGAGCTCTACTACGCGACGTGGCGGACCTTCCCCGACTCCTGCGACTGGTCGTGGCAGGAGCAGAAGCCGGTCGGTGAGCACCGCACCTACCTGGGCCTGGATGTCTTCGAGGGCGCCTACACCTACCGCGGGATGCGCATCGTGCCCGGCTGGGGTGGCTCCATGTTCGAGGCGCTCATGCCCGACATGTTCGTGCCCGAGGAGACGTGGGCGCCGCGGTCGTGGGGCGTCAACCACCCGCTGACCGTGCGCGCGCACCGCGAGTTCGGCCTGGACGACGCGCAGTTCGGCTACTGGGGCTTCTCCCCGGCGAGCAGGCCGGGAGGTGGCTACGACGTCTACGGCGTCGACCTGATCGGCCTCAACCCCGACGGCTACCCGGCCGACCTGCAGGGCACCAACGTCGACATCGGCTTCGAGGGCTGCCGCGAGGGGACCAACCCGCACCCGGCGTTCGGCGACGGGGTCGTCACGCCGCATGCCTCCTTCCTGGCGATGATGCACGAGCCGGCCGAGGCCGTGGCCAACCTGACCCGGATCGAGCGCGACCTGGGGGCCTACGGCCGCGGCGGCTTCTTCGACGCGGTCGCGGTGCGGTCCGGGACCATCGCGCGGCGCTACCTCTCGCTCGACCAGGCCATGGTGCTCGGCTCGATCGGCAACGTCCTGGCCGACGACGTCATCCGCCGCCACTTCGTGCGCGGCGAGGTCCAGGACGTCATCAAGCCGCTGATCGGCCTGGAGGAGTTCGGCGCCGGCGCCGCGTCCTGAGACATCCCGGCGACGGGGCGCGGCGCTTGCTAGCGTCCGCGAGGTGCACAGGCCCGCGCCCCGTCGCCTCACCCGCCGGCTCGTCCAGCTGTATGCCGGGCTGGTCACCTTCGCCCTCGGCGAGGCCATGGTCGTGCAGGCCCACCTGGGCATCCTGCCGTGGGACGTCCTGCACCAGGGCCTGGTCCACCAGCTCGGGCTGACCATCGGCCAATGGTCGGTGATCGTCGGCGCCGTGGTGCTGCTGGCGTGGCTGCCGCTGCGCGAGCGCCCGGGCCTGGGCACGGTCAGCAACGTCTTCGTCATCGGCTTCAGCCTCGATGCGTTCATCGCGTGGCTGCCCGTGGCGCACGCGCTCCCGGCCCGCGTGCTGCTCCTGCTGGGAGGAATCCTGCTCAACGGCGTGGCCACCGCGGCATACATCGGGGCGCGCCTGGGTCCGGGGCCGCGTGACGGGCTGATGACCGGGCTGGTCCGGCGCACCGGCGGTTCGGTGCGGGTCGTCCGCACTGCGATCGAGGTCGCCGTCGTCGTCGTCGGCTGGCTGCTCGGCGGCAACCTCGGCCTGGGCACGGTGCTGTTCGCGGTCGCCATCGGGCCGGTGGTGCACGTGTTCCTGCCGCGCCTGACCGTCCCCGGCGGCCCCGGCCCCGCCACCCACTGAAAGCACCACCGAACGCACCAAATCCGCCGTCTCGAGCCCTGGTGGGGCCGGAACAGCGGATTTGGTGCGTTCAGGTCGGGTGTGACCGGGTCAGGCGGGGGTGACCTCCAACGGTCCGGCGCCCGGGCGGGAGACGACCCGGACGGTCCCGCCGTCGCGCTCGACCGTGTAGGCGTCGGTCTCGGGGACCTCGCGGTCGGTGCGCAGCACGACCACCGTGGCGGTGGGGTTGCAGGCGTGGCCCAGGCCCGGCCCGAACGCGACCGAGTCCTCGCCGGCGGAACGGATCTCGGCGTTGGCCCACTCGATCCGCGCCCACGGCAGGTCCAGGCCCAGGGGGAGCATGAACCCGCTGCGCGGCGGGAGGACCAGGTCCTGGCCGTCGTGCAGGTCCTGGCCGTCGAGGGCCAGGCGCACGCTGGGGGTGTAGCCGGTGATGTTGAGCAGGTGCACCAGCCGGTGCCCGTCGGTGTCGGCGGTGGTGGTGGCGTAGACCCCCGGCACGCTGGACTCGACGCGCAGGCCCGGGTGGGCGCCCAGCCGGCGTAGCGCCCGGCCGAAGAGGTGGGTCGAGGGCAGCACCTCGGCGGACAGGACCACCGCTCGGCCGGCGCCCAGTGGCACGTCCACGCCGCAGACCCGGCCGGTGGTGTCGGTGAGCACGACGTCGCCGCGCACCGGGTGCAGCTCCTGCCACCAGCCGACCCGCGTCTCCGCCCACGGAGCGGCCCAGCCGTGGGTGACCACCGAAGGATAGGTGTGCGCGCTCTCGCGGACGACCTCGCCGGGGCGCACCCCGAGGGCGTCGGCCAGCACCGTGCACGGGCGGCCCTCGAGGTCCAGGCGCGGCAGCGGGCCGAGCAGGAGCAGGCCACCGCCCCCCTCGACGTGGGCGACGAGGCGTCGCTGCACGTCCGGCGCCAGGTGCCGGCCGACCGCGAGGGCGACCACGCCGCCGGGGCGCGGGTCGTCGTGCTGCAGGTCGACGGCGCCGAAGCGGTAGCCGTCGAGCAGGAGCGAGCGGCCGAGGGCCTTGCGCTGGCCTGCACCGCGGTGCGCCGACAGGTCCTCGACGACGTCGCGCATCACCGCGCTGTCGGGGTGGTGGTACTCGGTCATGTAGGAGTCGAGGACGAACCCGAGCTGGACGGCGTCGTGCTCCTCGTCCATCCGCGCCAGCCACGGATCGAGGGCGTTGACCGCGTGGACCGCACGCGCGGTCGCCTCGAAGGTCAGGCCCTTCTGCCCCTCGGGCCCGACCGGGGCCGCCGTGCCGTGCCGCTCGCCGGTGAAGCTGATCCGGTCATTGCCGTCGCCGACCGGCTGGTCCAGCGGGCCGTTGATGCCGCCGGCGAAGGGGTAGTAGTTGATGAGCCGGTTGCCCTGCGCCAGGGACAGGCGGGTCTTGAGGTCGACGGTCGCCGGGTCGTAGAGCATCTCGGTGCCGCCGCCGTAGTCACCGGTGCCGGCCTCGAACTCCATCGAGGTGATCGGCTGGTCCTCGTCGTGCACCGCGGCCATGAACGCGTTGAGCACGTAGAGGTCGGTGGTGGTGCTCAGGGTCATGTCGCCCATGTAGTGGTCGGAGCCGGAGAGCATCCCGGGCACCCGCGCATACGTCTGGACGAGCTGGCTGATCCCGATCGGGAACGGCGCACCGTCGCCCCCCGCGGTGCCGTGGATGTTGATGACGAACGGCACCCCCTGCACCCCGTTGGCCTCGGCCATCTCCCGCAGCGCCTGCACGTAGCGGGCGAACCGGTCGCGCATGAAGGTGCCGAGGTCCAGGCGCAGCGCGCCGGCCCACTTCTCCTCGGGGGAGCGGACGGCCGCCGCCCACGCCGCGTCGTCGTCGAGGTCGACCGGGTAGCGGTCGCTGACGGCGGCACCGTGGTGCTCACGCACCCAGCGGCGCAGGTCGTCGAGGAGGTGGTCGGTCAGGTCCGGGGTGTTGCTGACCCACGCCAGCATGCCGACCTCGTTGTCGAGCTGGACGGCGATCACGTTGCCGCCGTTCGGCTGCAGGCGCTGCGCGATCGGCGGCAGCACGGCGTCGAACCAGCGCCGGCACTCGGCCAGGTATGCCGGGGCCAGGTAGTCCACCGTCCGGGTGGTTGCCGGCTTGCCGTCCCAGCCGACGGGCACGATCTCGGGGTGCTCGTCGTAGAGCCGGAACGGCAGGCCCTCGTTCTTCAGCTCGGCCATGATGAACGGCCCGGGGCGGGCGATGAACCACAGCCCCTCCTGGGCACACAGGTCGATGAACGCCGCGACGTCCCGCTCGGGCCGGGTCTCGCCGGTGACGTCGATCCGGCCGTCGGGCAGCTCGTGGACCAGCCACGGGATGTAGGACGCGACCGCGGTGCAGCCGGCCTCCTTCAGCAGCGCAATGCGCTGCGGCCACTCCTCGCGGGGGACGCGGAAGTAGTGGATCTCGCCCGCCATGACGATGCGCGGGACGCCGTCGACCAGGATCTGGCGACGCTGGATCTCGATCATGGGTTTCCTTCTGGCAGAGGGGGTATGCCGGGTGGCTGGGGCAGCGCGCCGGTTCAGTCGGTGACGGTGATGCTGACCCGCCCGCCGCGGCTGGCATCCGGGCCGACCATGAGCACGACCTCACCGGTGTCCACGCGCCGGGTCAGGTCGCGGCCGAAGTAGCCGAGCTGGTCGGCGGTGACGGTGAACCGGGCGGTGCCGGACTGCCCTGGCTCGAGGTCGAGCCGCGCCCAGTCGAGCAGCTCGATGTTGGGCCGGGTGACCTGGGCGACCGGGTCACGGAAGTACAGCTGGACGACCTCGCGGCCGGCGCGCTCACCGGTGTTGGTGACCTCCACGCTGACCTCGAGCGACCCGCCGGCGCGGGACAGCTCGGTGGCGCTGAGTGCCATCTCGCCGTAGGAGAAGGTCGTGTAGCTCAGGCCGTGGCCGAAGGGCAGCCGCGGCAGCACCAGGGCGTCGAGGTAGCGGCCCTCGGTCTTGTCCTGCTCGGGCGTGAGGGTGCGGCTGGTCGGGCGCTGGTGGGTCGAGGTGGGGATGTGCCCGGTGGTGCGTGGGAACGTCATCGGCAGGCGGCCGAAGGGGGTGACGTCGCCGAACACCACGTCGGCCAGGGCGTTGCCGGCCTCGACGCCCGGGTGCCAGGCCAGGATCACGGCGTCGGCGAGGTCGAGCACCGGGCCGAGCTCGAGCGGGCGGCCGGTGTAGACGACCACGACGAGCGGCTTGTCGATGCCGGCCAGCTCGTGCAGCACCTCCAGCTGCCCGGTCGGCAGGCCGATCCGGGCGACCGAGTTGGCCTCGCCGGAGCGCCAGGGGTGCTCGCCGACGACGGCGACGGTGACGTCGGCCTGGCGGACCAGCTGCACGCCACGCTCGCTGAACCGGTTGTCCTGGACCAGGAGCTTGTCGCCCAGTCGCTCGCGAAAGGCGGCCTCCGGGGAGACGACGTCGTCGCCCTTGCCGTCGAGCACCCAGGTGCCCAGCAGGGCCTCGCCCTCCTGCACGAACGGGCCGGTGAGCAGGAGCGTGCCGGGGTCGGCCGGCAGCGGCAGCACGCCGTTGTTGGACAGCAGCACCATCGAGCCGTGCGCGGCCTCGCGGGCCAGGGCCCGGGTCTCCTCGGTGGGGGCGTTGGAGCGCTGGGGCGTGCCGGTGTAGGGCCGCTCGAACAGGCCGAGACGGAACTTCAGGCGCAGCACCCGGCGCACCGAGTCGTCCACCAGGGCGAGGTCGACCTCACCGGACTCGACCAGGTCGGCCAGGTGCGCGGCATACGCGCCGGAGACCATCTCCAGGTCGATCCCGGCCTCGATGCCGTAGATCGCGGCCTCGCGCAGGTCGGCGGCGACGCCGTGGTTCATCAGCTGCCCGACACCGCCCCAGTCGCCCACGACCACGCCGTCGAAGCCCCACTCGTCCTTGAGGACCTCTCGCAGCAGGCGCCGGTTGGAGTGCATCGGCACGCCGTCGACGTCGTTGAAGGACGCCATCACCGTCAGGACGCCGGCGTCGACCGCGTCCTTGAAGGGGCGCAGGTGCAGGTTGCGCAGGGTGTTCTCGCCG
Source organism: Oryzihumus sp. (assembly GCF_054325275.1). Classification (NCBI taxonomy): domain Bacteria; kingdom Bacillati; phylum Actinomycetota; class Actinomycetes; order Micrococcales; family Intrasporangiaceae; genus Oryzihumus; species Oryzihumus sp. The sequence continues at coordinate 2,738 of NZ_JBTCWL010000072.1, read as the reverse complement.
ACCGACACGGTGTCGTAGTCGCGGCCGCCGGCGGCCAGGCCGTAGCCCACGAAGTGCTTGGCGCAGGCGGCCAGCCGGCCCTTCTCGCCGACCGGTTCGCCCTGGAACCCCCGCACCGCGGCCGCGCCGAGCCGGCCGGACAGGACCGGCTGCTCGCCGAAGGACTCGGCGACCCGGCCCCAGCGCGGCTCCTCGGAGATGTCCACCATGGGGGCGAAGGTCCAGGCCACGCCTTCGAGGTGCGCCTCGTCGGCGGCCACCTCGCAGGCACGCTCGACCAACGACTCGTCCCAGCCGGAGGCCAGGCCGAGCGGGATGGGGAAGACGGTGCGGTGGCCGTGGATGACGTCGCGGCCGAACAGCAGCGGGATGCCGAGGCGGCTCTCCTCGACGGCGATCGCCTGGGCGGAGTCGATGGCCGAGGACAGCAGACCCTCGTCCTTGACGTTGCCGCCGGTGGCGCCGCTGGCGTAGAGGCTGGAGCTGATGGCGCCGTTGCGGATGAGCTCGGCGTCGGCAGCCGGGTCGATGTTGGCGGTCTGGTGCAGCTGGCCGACCTTCTCGGCCAGCGACATGACCGCCAGGAGCGCGTCGACCCGCTCCTCGACCGGCCGGTCGGCGTCGAGCCAGGGGCGTTCTGCGGGGGTGCTCGGGTCAGGGGACATGATCAGGAGATCTCCACGGTGAGGACGTCGTCGGTGCCGGTCAGCGCGGCGCGCAGCGCGGTCAGGTCAACGCTGACGCCGGCGGGGCGGTAGGGGTTGGTGAGCTCGCTCGTGGGCAGGTCAGTGCCGTTGAGGGCCACCCGGGAGGGGCCGCTGGTTCGCCCGCGCACGGCGTACTCCACGCGGACGACGTTGTCGCCCAACGGGATCCGCGCGGTGAGGCCGTCGAGGTCGAGCGGCAGCACGGGGTCGACCTCGAGCCTGTCGCCGCGGCGGCGCAGGCCGAGCACGCACTCCTGCAGCAGCCGCAGGAACAGCCCCGGACCGGAGGAGTAGACCCGCCAGCCGCCCTCGAGCGCGACGTTGCCGGCCATCAGCTCGGGGTAGCGCTCGGCCGCCTCGTAGCGGTCGGCGAAGGCACCGTCGGAGGAGGAGTAGTAGGTCGTCGCCTGCCGCGGCCGGGCCTGCGGAACCCGCTCGGTGATGCCCACGGGGTTGGCCAGGCAGAACGCCTCGAACAGCCGCTCGGCGTCACCGCGGCGAGCCAGTGCCTCGGCGTAGCGCAGGTGGGCGTGGGTGTACATCAGGCCGATCTCGCGGCCCCAGAACGTGCTGCCCTCGGCCCGCTGGAACACCTCCATCGGCCCGCCGCGGTAGGCGGCCGGCTTGTCGAACAGCCGCGCGCCGTCGGGGCCGAGCAGGTGTTCGCGGATCGTGGCCAGGTGGTGGTCGGCCTGCTCGGGGGAGAGCAGGTCGGCCGAGATCGCGTGGATCCAGGGCAGCACGCCGTAGGTGAGGCCGGTCCGCTCGTCGGTGGGGTGGACCAGGTGCTCCACCCGGCCGTCGTCGTGCATCAGGCCGTAGCCGGCCAGCAGCCCGTCGGCGAGCAGGACCTCGTGCATCGCGCCCGCGGTGTCCTCGGCCAGCCGCTCCGCGTCGTCGGCCAGCTCGGCCGCGACCGCCAGCGTGGGCGCGGCCTCGCGCAGCCCTGCCGCGAGCGTGCGCAGCGCGTGCACCTGCAGGGTGGCCGTCCAGGTGGAGACCAACCGCGCCGCGAGCTGCGGGTCGGCCGGCTGGAGCGAGTCGTTCCAGTCGCCGTGGCCGTATGCCGGCAGCGGGCTCCCGGGGACGGTGCACTCCCGGATCCGCGTCAGGGCGCGGCGGGCGTGCGCCAGCGCCGGTGCGGGCTGCGTCGGGCCGTCGTCGCCGACGAACGGGACCTCCGCGGTGAGCAGGCTGCCGTCGCCGCTGGCCAGGAGGTACTCCCCGAGGGCCAGCAGCGGCCAGAAGACGACGTCACCGTGCGACCCGGCCTGCCCGTTCCGGGGGATGGGCGGCAGGAAGTCGAAGGCCTGCGGCCAGTCGCCGCGCTCGTTCTGGGCGCGCAGCACCAGCAGCAGGACCTCGCGCAGGGCGTCGGTGCGGCCGAGGGTGAGCAGCAGGCCGACCGGGCCCTGGCAGACGTCCCGGGTGCCCCAGCCGCCGCCGGTGAACTGCTCCAGGCCGCGTGGGGAGAGGTAGTGGACGAATGCGTCGTGGGCGAACCAGGGCAGCACCCGGTCGAGGTGGGCGACCTCCTGCGCCCGTGCCGACCCCTGCCGGGCCTCCAGTCCGAGGCCGGCCCGGATGCCCTCCCACAGGCCGTCCCCGGCCGCGGCGCGCACCGAGGGCTCGACCACCGCGTCGTCCGGCACCACGTCCGCGGCCAGGGTGAGCCCCCAGGCCGACGCCGGGGCCGTGACGAGGGTGACGAAGGGCAGGCCGCGCGAGGCGCCGTCAGAAAACAGCGTCCCGTCACGGTCCACCTGCTCCACCGACCCCGTGGGCCAGGCAAGGCGCAGGCTCGCGCCCGGCTCGCCGACCGAGGCGCCGGAGGCGTGGCCGTCGATGGCGGGCGCAGCCGGCGCCTGGCCGTCGTCCTCGCCGAGGGCGCTGTGCAACGAGACGAGGAGGCGGCGGGGCTCGCCGTGCAGCACGCGCACGGCGAGCCCGAGCTCGTGGGTGTCGGTGGGTGCCGTGGCCGCGACCTCGAGCAGGAGGTCGTCCGTGGCGTACCACCAGCGGCAGGACCCG
>NZ_JBTCWL010000071.1:0-18813 GCF_054325275.1 Oryzihumus sp. | reverse complement strand
GCTGTCCGGAGGCGGATCGGCGCGGTGGTCCGGTTAACCGGACCACCACCCCATCGCGTCTGGGACAGTGAGGCGCCGCCACGGCGGCGGGGAGGGGGACGGGATGCCGACCGACGAGACGGTGGAGGACCTGCTGCGGCGGGCCTTCGACGACGCCCGCGGCGAGGGCCGTCGGCTCGAGCTGCACGGCCTGCACGCCGGGGCGCGCGAACGGGCGCAGCGCCGTCGCCGGCGGCGCGCCCTGCTGACGACCGCGGGGTCGGGGCTGGCGGCAGCCGCGGTCGTGGCCGCGGTCGTCGTGGTCCCCGGGCTGGCGCACAGGCAACCGCACCTGCTGCCCGCCACGCCGTCGCGGACCGCGACCTCGACGACCCCGGCGACGGCCGGCCCAGCCGCGTACGGCGGCGCCTACGAGATCCCCGACGTGCTGCCCGAGCATCTGCCGGCGGGCCTGGCGCAGCCGTCGGCCTCGGTCCCCATGCACACCCGCGACCCGCAGCTCACGGGCAACCTCGGCTCGTGCGACTGGTCCGGCGAGGTGCGCAAGCCGGTGGCGGGCCGCGACTGGCAGCTGTACGACTCGTCGAGCTGGCGGGCGGGCCTGAGCGTTGCCGGCTTCACCACGGGCACCGGCGCCCAGGCCATGCGCGAGCTGGTCGACACCACCCTGGCCTGCCATCTCCCCGGCACCCTCGCGCCGGTGGCCTGGCCGGGCACCACGAGCACCCATTTCCTCGCCACGACGTCGGGCGACCCGCGCGTGCCGGACCAGCAGGCGATCGCCGTCATCCGGGTGGGCGACCTGCTCGTGGCGGGGTTCGCCAGCGACGACGCCGTCTGGCGCGCCAGCGAGACCGCGCGGTCCCTGGCCGAGGAGGCCGCCACCAGGCTGGCCGGCTTCGCCCCGGCACAGGGGAAGCCACTCGGCACCAGCACGCAGGCCCCCAACGCCGCCTCGCGCCCGGGGGCGGTCACCACCAGGGCACCGGACCCGAGGGAGAACGCCTACGCGCTCGGGGAGCAGCTCTTCCCGTCGACCACCCAGCTCGGCCACGGGATGCGCTACCACAGCGTGCCGATCGACGGCCCGCTCACTCCGGCCGCGTCCGGTGCCCAGGTCTGCGACTCGGTCCTCGTCGCGGAGGCCAAGGGGGTGGCCAAGGACCACAGCCCGCACCCGGTCGCCGGCACGCAGAACGAGGCCTGGGCCGGTTCCGGGAGCGGTGGTGTCGTGACCCCCACCGTCACCGTCACGGTCACCGGCTGGAAGACCGGCACCGGCGCGGCCCGCTTCGCCGACCTCCAGAAGAACAGGGGCTCCTGTGTGTGGCTGCCCGAACAGGAACGGGTGAGCTGGCCCGGCGCCGACCCGTCCCGCACCTGGCTGTCGCGCTCGGTGGGAGGCGGACTGCAGCAGTACCTGGCCTCGCAGCGGGTCGGGGACCTCATCGTCTCGGTGGTCGTGGGCGGCCTGCCCGGCGACGAGGAGAAGGGCGAGGCGATCCGGCTCTCGGACCTGGTGGCCGGCCGGGTGCGCGCCTCCGGGCTGCCCGCCGCGGAGGGGAGGTAGGCGTGGCACACCTGTGGGGACCGGTGGAGCCCGCGGAGGCGGAGGGCTACGTCGACGCCGCACTGCCCCGCCTCATGGGGGCGGCCCTCGCGCTGACCGGGCACCGTCAGGACGCGGAGGACCTCGTCCAGGACACGCTGGCCAGGGTGATCCTCCAGTGGCGCAGGGTCGAGGCAGCGGACAGCCCCGACGCCTACGTGCGGCGCACCATGGTCAACCTCTTCATCTCGGGCAGGCGCCGGCGTTCCTCGCGGGAGCTCGTCTCCCACGACGTCGTCACCCACGAGGGTCGGGTCCGCATGATTGAGGGCCATGAGGGCGAGGTCGCTACCCGCGACCACATGTGGCAGCTCCTCGCCACCCTGACTCCGCGGCAGCGGGCGGTCATGGTGCTGCGCTACTACGACGATCTCCCCGACGCCAGAATCGCCGAGGTGCTGGGGTGCTCGGCGGTGTCGGTCAGGGTCGCGGCACCCAAGGCGCTGGCCGGGCTGCGCGCCGGGCTGGACGCGCGGCCACCCGTCGCGCCGTGACGCGGGCGGGCGCACCGTCCCCTCACCCGACACCGCGGTATGCCGCGCACGTCACCGGACGTGCGCGGCATACCGCGGTCCGGGCCTGAGAGACTTGACCCATGCCCCGGAGCAACCGACCCCGCCGCGGTGGTGCACCGCGAGGCCGGGGCGGCGAGGCGCCCCTCGACCTGGGCCGCGTGCTCGGCGGCATGGAGCGCCGGGAGTCCTTCGGCGGTGAGGACTGGTTCGTCCGCCGCGTCTCCGGCGCCGGCTCGACGAAGACCTACCGGTGCCCGGGCTGCCAGCAGGAGGTGGCCCCCGGCATCCCCCACGTCGTCGCCTGGCCCGCCGACGGACTCGGCGGCGTGGACCAGCGACGGCACTGGCACACCCCCTGCTGGTCGGCCCGCGACCGGCGACGACCCCAAGGATCGACGCGTTGACCCACGGACACGGCCACCACGAGATACGCGCCAACACGGTGCTCCCGGCGCGGCGCGAGGACATCGAGCTGCACACCGCCGACGGGCTGACCCTCGTCGGTGAGCTGGCGCTGCCGCTGGACCGCGACCCCGTCGCCACGCTGGTCACCCTGCACCCGTTGCCGACACACGGCGGCTACATGGACTCCCACGTCTACAAGAAGGCGTCCAACCGGCTGCCGGCGCTGGCCGACATCGCCGTGCTGCGCTTCAACACCCGCGGCACGTCCTCGCCCCGGGGCACCTCGCAGGGGGCGTTCGACAACGCGGCGGGGGAGCGCTTCGACGTGGCCGCGGCCATCGAGTACGCCGAGTTCCACGACCTGCCGCACCGCTGGCTGGTCGGCTGGTCCTTCGGCACCGATCTGGCGCTGATGTACGGCAACGACCCGGCGGTCGAGGGGGCGATCCTGCTCAGCCCGCCGCTGCGGTTCAGCCGGCCCGAGCACCTGCAGGCCTGGGCGCAGGGGGGCAAGCCGCTGGTGGCGCTGGTGCCGGAGCACGACGACTACCTGCAGCCGGCCGAGGCGGCCGAGCGGTTCGCCGTCGTGCCGCAGGCCAAGGTGGTCGGCGTCGAGGGCGCCAAGCACCTGTGGGTCGGGGAGAACTACGTGCGGCGGGCGCTCGACGAGATCGTCGGCGTGGTCGCCCCCGACCGGGTCCCGCTGCCGCACACCTGGCACGGCCCGGTCGAGTGACGAGGCTCAGGCACGCCGCTGCCGGGGCAGCAGCACCTCCTCGTAGATGAGCAGCATGCCCGCGGCGACCGGGATGGCCAGCAGAGCACCGAGCATGCCCAGCAGGGTGCCGCCGACCAGGGCCGCGATGATTGTGATGGCGCCGGGCACCGAGACGGTGCGCTGCATGATCCGCGGCGCCACCACGTAGTTCTCGATCTGCTGGTAGACGACGTAGTAGACGAGGGCGATGATCGCCTTCTTCGGCTCGTCGAAGAAGGCCACGGTGCACACCACCGCAGCGCCCAGCGACGCCCCGACGAGCGGCACGAGGCCGAGCAGGCCGACGGCCACCGCCAGGACGGCCGCGTAGGGGATGCCCACGATCGTCATCATGATCCAGCTGCAGATCGCGTTGACCGCCGCGACCGCCACCTGACCGATGGCATAGCTGCCGACCCGCCGCATGATCTCCTCGGACAGCGAGATGAAGCGCGGGCGCCGGCTCGCCGGCACCATCGCGTAGGCCGCGTGCTTGATCTGCGGCAGCGACGCCAGGAAGTACAGCGTCAGGATCAGCACGGTGAAGAAGGCGAAGAAGCCGGTGAGCACGGCCCGGCCGGCGCCGAGGACGCCACCGAAGACCTGGCTCATGAAGTTGCTGTCGGTGACCCGCTTCTGGAACTCGTGCTGGAAGCTCTGGACCACGTGGTAGTGGCTGTCGACATCCTTGACGACCCGGTTGTTCAGCAGGCTGTTGAGGTAGTCCGGGGCGCTCTGGGCCAGGGCGCCGCCCTGCTCGGCGACCGGCGGCACCACGAGGAAGCCCACCGCGACGAAGACTCCGGCCAGGCCGAGGAACACCACCGTGACAGCCAGCGCCCGGCGCAGCCCGCGGCGCACCAGCCACTCCACCAGAGGGTTCAGCGCCAGGGTGAGGAAGAGCGCCACCAGCAGGAGGGTGAAGACCTGCGTCAGCTGCAGGAAGGCGTTGTAGAGGGCGTAGGCGATGAGCACCCCGAACGCGCCGACGAACCCGACGTAGAAGGGGGAGTGGCGGTTCAGCGGCTGGCCGGCCAGGCCGTACTGCGGCAGCGCCTGCGTGGGGGCCTGGCGCGGGGTCTGGGGCGGAGCCTCGTGCGGGGTCGGTGCAGGGCCGGTCCCCGGCGTGGGCGTCGGGCCGGGCGCGGCGCCCTGGCCGTCGGTGACCTGTCCATCGGTGGCGCCCCGGCCGTTGGTCGCCGGCTCCTCGGCGGTCTCGGTCCAGCCGGGGTCGTCGTAGGTCGTGTCGTCGTCGATCACCACGGGCAGGCGGTTGCTCTCACGCAACGTTGCCCGCTGACGCCGACGGAACTCGGACCACCGCTCCCACATGACTGGACCTCCCGCGGCGAGCCTAGTCGGCGCGGGAGGTCCAGTGCGTGCACATCGAGCCCGACGGCTCAGGCGTTGCGGAACCGGTTGATCGCGGCCTCCAGCGGAGCGCGCTTGGCCGGGTTGCTGACGCCCAGGCCCGGCTCCGGGGCGAGGGCCAGGACGCCGACCTTGCCCTGGTGCCGGTTGCGGTGGACGTCGTACGCCGCCTGGCCCACGTCCTCCAGCGCGTACGTCCTGGACAGGGTCGGGTGGATCAGCCCGCGGTTGATCAGGTCGTTGGCCTCGAAGGCCTCGCGGTAGTTGGCGAAGTGCGAGCCGATGATCCGCTTGAGGTTCATCCACAGGTAGCGGTTGTCGTACTCGTGCATGAAGCCCGACGTCGAGGCGCAGGTGACGATCGTGCCGCCCTTGCGCGCGACGTACACCGAGGCGCCGAAGGTCTCCCGGCCCGGGTGCTCGAAGACGATGTCGGGGTCCTTGCCGCCGGTGAGCTCGCGGATCTTGGCACCGAACCGCTTCCACTCCCGCGGGTCCTGGGTGGTCTCGTCCTTCCAGAACTTGTAGCCCTCGGCGTTGCGGTCGATGACCAGCTCGGCGCCCATGGCCTTGCAGATGTCGGCCTTGTCCGGGCTGGAGACCACGCAGACGGGGGTGGCGCCGGATGCCAGGGCCATCTGCGTCGCGTACGAGCCGAGGCCGCCGCTGGCGCCCCAGATCAGGACGGTGTCACCGAGCTTCATGCCCGCGCCGTTGCGCGAGACCAGCTGGCGGTATGCCGTGCTGTTCACCAGGCCGGGGGAGGCGGCCTCCTCCCACGTGAGGTGGTCGGGCTTGGGCATCAGCTGGTTGGCCTTGACCAGGGCCAGCTCGGCCAGGCCGCCGAAGTTGGTCTCGAAGCCCCAGATCCGCTGCTCCGGGTCGAGCATCGTGTCGTTGTGGCCGTCGGGGTGCTCGAGCTCGACGGACAGGCAGTGGGCGACGACCTCGTCGCCGGGCTTCCAGGCGTGCACGCCGGGGCCGGTGCGCAGGACCACGCCGGACAGGTCGGAGCCGACGATGTGGTACGGCAGGTCGTGCCGCTTGGCCAGCGGCGAGGTGCGCCCGTAGCGCTCGAGGAAGCCGAAGGTCGACACCGGCTCGAAGATCGAGGTCCACACGGTGTTGTAGTTGATGGCGCTGGCCATCACGGCGACGATCGCCTCGCCCGGGCCGAGCTCGGGCACCGGCACCTCGTCGAGGTGCAGGCTTTTGCGCGGGTCCTTGTCCCGGCTGGCCTGGCCCTCGAACATCCCGGCCTCGTCCTTGTGCACCGTCACGGCGCGGTAGGACTGCGGGATCTCCAGGTTGGCGAAGGTCTCCTGCGAACGGTCGCCGGAGAGGATGGCGTCGCGGATGGCCTGCATGGTCGTACTCCTCAGGTGGGGGAGACCGGCTCGCGGTCACGCGTGGGCTGCGGCCGAAACTACTGTCGGGTACCCGCTCTTGGGCAGGGACTGAGAGCCCGGCCACACGGTGACCTGCATCACCGGCGTCGCCCGTCCCTCCTCAGCCGCGGGCGGTGGAGCCGGTCAGCCCGCACAGGGCCGAGACCGTCGTCAGCTCGTAGCCGTCGGCCTTCAGCCCGGTGATGATCGCGTCGAGGTGGTCGATGGTCACCAGACGGTCCGCGGGACCGGTGTCGTGGGCGAGGACCACCGACCCCGGTCGCACCACGCTGCGGATGTAGCCGGTGATGCCCTCGGGGTGCCGGACGTAGAGGTTCTCGCGCATCTGGGCGCTCCAGAGCACGGTGGTGAGCTGCTGCTCGGCGGCGGCGAGCAGCGACGACCCGGCGAGGTGCCCGTAGGGCGGACGGAACAGGGTCGGGCGCACCCCGTAGGCGTCCTCGATCTCGGCCGTGGTGCGCTGCAGCTGGCCGGTGCAGGCGGCGTGGTCGAGCCGGGCGAGGTCGGGGTGGTCCCAGGTGTGGTTGCCGATCTCGTGCCGGCCGACGGACTCGCGGTGGATGGCCCCGTGCCGGCGCACGTTGATGCCCTTGACGAAGAACGTCGCCGGGACGTCATGCCGGGACAGCGCCTCGAGCACGCGCGGGGTCCAGTCGGGCATGGGCCCGTCGTCAAAGGTCAGCGCGACCCGGCGCGTGGTGGTCTGCCCGGACCAGATCACGGTCCCGGAGGGGGCGTGCGGGGCGGACAGGTCGGGCCGGACGCCCGAGGCATAGCCGCCGTAGAACGGCAGGTGCGTGCTCTCCGGGGCTGCGACGGCGCGGTCCGCCGCGAACAGCCCGAGCGCCCCGGCGGCGGCTCCGCCGGCACCGGTCAGTAGGTCTCGTCGCCTCATCCCCACACAGGGATCGTACGGGCGGCAGGCCGACCTCCTGCCGTCAACTGCCCGGAATGCCCGGACGGCACGTGCTCCGAGGTGCCAGACTTGGCGGCACAGGGGCGGGACAGTGAGACCAGTGTCAAGGGGGCGGCAGGGTGAGGCGCGGCATGGTGTCCGCAGCGGGCGTGATCACGCTGCTGTTGACCGCTGTCCTCGTGGGCCTCAACCCCGGACCTGCGCCGGCCCAGCCGAGGCTCGCCACGGGTCCGGGATGGAGCCGGGGTTGGCGCCCCAGCGACGAGGCCGCCGGGGATGAGGCGTGGCTCGCCGAGGGCACCGTGCCCGGGGAGGGCCGGCGGTGGCGCCCCATGGTGCGCGCGGCCCTGCTCGACCTGCACCGCCTCACCGGGCCCGGCGGAGCCGTCGCCGCCGGACCGGTCAACGGCTGGAACTACGCGTGGCCACGCGACACCGCCTTCGTCGCCGCCGCGCTGGCCCACTCCGGGCACGTGCAGGACGCGGAGCAGGCGCTGCGGTTCCTGCAACGCGTGCGGCTGCCGGACGGCGGCTTCCAGGCCCGCTACCGGCTCGATGGCAGCGGCCCGCCGGACCGGCGGCCGCGGCAGTCCGACGGTGCGGGCTGGGCGCTGTGGTCCCTGGAGCAGGTGTCCAGGGTGAGCGGTCGGTCCGTCACCGCCGCGTCGCTGCGGCCACTGCTGGACGACTCGACCCGCTTCGTCCTGGCGGTCACCGACGTCGGTCGACGCCTGCCGCACCCCTCGCCCGACTACTGGGAGGTGCCGGTGTCGGGCACCTCCCTGGGCACCGTCGCGCCGTTGCTCGCCGGCCTGCGGGCCAGTGAGCGCCTCTACGCCTCGCTCGGGGAGACCAGGCTCGCGCAGCGGTCGGGCACGGCTGCGGACCGGCTCGCCGCGGCGCTGACGCAGCAGTTCGGCGGCCGCTTCGAGCGTTTCGGGCAGTACGGCGGCCTCGACGCCGCGGTGTGCTTCCTCATGCCACCGTTCACCGCCACCGCGACGCCGGCCGTGCAGCGCCGGTGGAACGACTACCAGGACGAGGCCCTGCGCCCGGCCGGGGGACTGGCGCCGGGCACGGCGTGGCGGCTGGACGGCATCTCGTGGACGCCGGAGACCGCTCTCGCGGGCTACACCGCGGCCATGAGTGGACGCACCCGGCAGGCCGAGCACTGGATGGACTGGCTGCAGGCGCACCGCACCTCGTGGGGGAGCCTGCCCGAGAAGGTGCTGGGCAGTGGCGCACCTGCCGGGCCCGCCCCGCTGGCCTGGACCTCCGCCCTCGTGGTGCTCACCGCAGCCGGGATGCCGACCGGTTCCGTCGGTGAGCAGCCGCAGGACCGCCACCGCGGCACCGTGAACCTCGGCCGGGCCTGAGCCCTGTCAGTGCCCGGAGCCCGACGCGGGCTCCACCAGCTCGACGAGGATGCCCCCGGCGTCCTTGGGGTGGATGAAGTTGACGCGGCTGTTGGACGTCCCCCGCTTGGGCACGTCGTAGAGCAGCCGCAGTCCGCGCTCGCGCAGCACCCGGCATACGGCGTCGATGTCCTCGACCCGGTAAGCGAGCTGCTGCATGCCCGGGCCGGAGCGCTCGAGGAACTTGGCGATCGTCGAGGCGGGGGACAGCGGCGCGAGGAGCTGGATGCAGGAGCCGGACTCGCCCACGGCCATCATCGCCTCGCGCACCCCCTGCTCCTCGTTGACCTCCTCGTGGGCCAGTGCCATGCCGTAGGTGTCGCGGTAGAACGCGATGGCCTCGTCGAGGTCGGCGACGGCCACGCCGACGTGGTCGATGGCCGTGAACAGGTGCGTCGGGAGGGCTGACATGCCCGCCAGACTAGGCAGCCGCCCCGGCCGCGGACAGCAGCCGTGGCTGTGGCCCTCACCACGGTTCGCGGCGGTATCGCGCGGGCTAGAGTGACGCTGAAACCACCCCTGGCGTTGGAGGCTTGGCATGAGCACGGACCGTCCCACTTCAGTCATCGTCGCAGGTGCGCGGACCCCGATGGGTCGCCTGCTCGGCTCGCTGAAGGGCTTCTCGGGCGCGGACCTTGGCGGGATCGCCATCAAGGGCGCGCTGGACAAGGCCGGGGTCAGCGGTGACCAGGTCGACTACGTGATCATGGGCCAGGTGCTCCAGGCCGGGGCCGGCCAGATCCCCGCCCGCCAGGCCGCGGTCAAGGCCGGCATCCCGATGACCGTCCCGGCGCTCACCATCAACAAGGTCTGCCTCTCCGGCATCGACGCGATCGCGCTGGCCGACCAGCTGATCCGCGCCGGTGAGTTCGAGGTCGTCGTGGCCGGTGGCCAGGAGTCGATGACCAACGCCCCGCACTTCCTCGAGAAGTCCCGTGAGGGCTTCAAGTACGGCGACGTCACCATGCGCGACCACATGGCCTTCGACGGCCTGTGGGACGCCTTCACCGACCAGGCGATGGGTCTGCTGACCGAGCAGGCCAACACCGGCGAGCAGCAGTTCACCCGCGAGCAGCAGGACGAGTTCTCGGCCCGCAGCCACCAGCTGGCGGCGAAGGCCTGGAAGGACGGGCTGTTCGACGACGAGGTCGTGCCGGTCTCGATCCCGCAGCGCAAGGGCGACCCGATCGAGTTCAAGTCCGACGAGGGCATCCGGGCCGACACGACCGCGGAGTCCCTGGGCAAGCTGCGTCCTGCGTTCAGCAAGGACGGCACGATCACGGCCGGCTCCGCCTCGCAGATCTCCGACGGCGCCGCCGCCGTGGTCGTCATGAGCAAGGCCAAGGCGCAGGAGCTCGGCTTGTCCTGGATCGCCGAGATCGGCGCCCACGGCGTCGTCGCCGGCCCCGACTCCTCGCTGCAGAGCCAGCCGGCGCGCGCCATCGCACTGGCCTGCGAGAAGGAGGGCATCACGCCCGCCGACCTCGACCTGGTCGAGATCAACGAGGCGTTCGCCGCGGTCGGCCTGGCCTCCACCAAGGAGCTGGGCATCGACCCCGAGATCGTCAACGTCAACGGCGGTGCGATCGCCCTCGGCCACCCGATCGGCATGTCGGGTGCGCGGATCGCGCTGCACCTGGCCCTCGAGCTCAAGCGCCGCGGCGGCGGGGTCGGCGCGGCGGCGCTGTGTGGCGGCGGCGGGCAGGGCGACGCCCTGATCGTCCGCGTCCCGCAGGCCTGAGTCCCCCCGCGACAGAGAGCGAGCCCATGGCATCGCGCCCCGTTGACGTGCCCGCCCTGGTCGAGTCGGCCAGGGCGGGTTCGCCGCGTGCCGTCGCGCGGCTGATCTCCCTGGTCGAGGACGGCCACCCCGCGCTGCGGGAGGTGATGGCCGCCCTGGCCCCGCACACCGGCCGGGCGCACGTCATCGGGATCACCGGCAGCCCCGGCGTGGGCAAGTCGACCTCGACCAACGCGCTCGTGGGGGCCTTCCGCGCCCGCGGGCAGCGCGTCGGCGTCCTCGCCGTGGACCCGTCCTCGCCGTTCTCCGGCGGGGCCCTGCTCGGCGACCGGGTGCGCATGCAGGACCACGCACTCGACCCCGAGGTCTACATCCGGTCGATGGCCAGCCGCGGCCACCTCGGCGGCCTGTCGTGGACGACGCCGCAGGCGCTGCGGGTGCTGGACGCCGCCGGCTGCGAGGTGGTCCTCGTCGAGACCGTCGGGGTGGGCCAGAGCGAGGTGGAGATCGCGGGGCTGGCCGACACGACTATCGTGCTGCTGGCGCCAGGCATGGGTGACGGCATCCAGGCCGCCAAGGCCGGCATCCTGGAGATCGGTGACCTGTTCGTCGTCAACAAGGCCGACCGCGACGGCGCCGACGCAACGGTGCGCGACATCCGCCACATGATCAGCCTCGGCGACCGCACCGAGCCCAACCTGTGGCGGCCCCCGGTCGTCAAGACCGTTGCGGCACAAGGCGAAGGCGTCGACGAGGTCATGGAGTCCATCGACAAGCACTTCGCCTGGATGGAGTCCACCGGGGTGCTGCGCGAGCGGCGGGTGCGCCGCGCGGGCGACGAGATCGAGGCGATCGCGCTGCAGGCCCTGCGCCAGCGGATGGGCGACCTGCGCCACGGCAACGGCGTCGACGAGCTCGCCGCGCAGGTCGTCGACGGCAGCACCGACCCCTACGCCGCCGCCGACCAGGTCGTCGCCGCGCTCACGTGACGTCATGACCCGTCGGATGTCCGTGCAGGACACGCTGTGGCTGAACATGGACCGGCCCGACAACCTCATGACCATCGACTGCGTCTTCTGGACGTCCACGCCGGTGACCCTGGCGCAGGCCCGCGAGGCGCTGCAGGCGCGGATGGTCGACCGGTTCCCCACGTTCCGGTCCCGTCCGGTCCCCGCGCCGGTGCTGGGTGCGAGGGCGGCATGGGAGCCGGACCCGGACTTCGACCTGGGCCGGCACGTCCTGCCGGCCACCCTCCCGGAGCCGGGGATGGTCGGGCTCGAGCGGTTCCTGAGTGAGCAGCGCGGCGTGCCCCTGCCCGGGGACCGTCCGCTGTGGCGCGCCCACGTCGTCCCCGAGCTCGACGGCGGGTCGGCCGTCGTCATCCGGCTGCACCACGCGATCGCCGACGGGATCCGGCTGACCCAGGTCGCCCTCGGCCTCTTCGACGGGGAGCATCCGGCCGCGGGGACGACGCCCCGCACCGTCTCCCCGGCGCCGGGGGCCTCGCTGCTCAGCGGCCTTCGCTCCCTCACCGGCGCGGTGCTCGACCGGGTCCCGGTCGCCGGCCCGCTGGCGCGTCCGCTCGCCGACGCCGCCGGAGGGCTCGCGGAGCAGGCCCTGGTGCAGGCCGACCGTGCCCGGCACACCCTCGCGGCGGTGATCCCGTTGCTGTCGCTGCCGGCCGAGGTCCCGGCTGCCTGGCGGGGACCGCTGGGCGAGCGAAAGAGCGTGGTCTGGGGCGACCCGGTGCCGCTGGAGCGGGTCAAGGAGGTGGGCCGCCGGACCGGGGGCACGGTCAACGACGTGCTGACCACGTGGCTGGCCGGCGCCCTCGCCCGCTACCTCACGGCCCGTGGCGAGGAGCCGGTCCCCACCACGTGGCTCATGCCGGTCAACCTCAAGCCGTTCGACCACAACCTGCCCGAGACCCTCGGCAACCACTTCGCGGTGGTCCCGCTGGAGCTGCCCTCGGGCCAGGAACCGCTGACCGAGCGGATCGCGCTGCTCCAGCGCCGCACCGGCACGCTGCGCGACTCGCACACCGCGGCCCTGATGTATGCCGTGCAGCAGGTGGGCAGCCAGACCCCGCGCCCGGTCGCGCGGTTCCTCACCGACCTCGTCGCCAACCAGTCGGTGGGGGTGCTCACCAACGTGCCGGGCCCGCGCGAGCAGGTCACCTTCGCCGGCGCGCCGGTGGCCGGGATGGTGGCCTGGGCGCCGTCCACCTCGCACCAGCCGATCTCGGTCAGCATCTTCAGCTACGCCGGCTCGGTGGTGGTGGGCTTCGCGTGCGACGAGCGGGTCATCCCCGACGCGCCGGCGCTGCTGCAGGCGTTCCAGGACGAGGTGGCCGACTCCCTGCGATGACCGGGGCGAAAACCGGGTGAGCCGGCGGTCCGGCGCTCCTAGCCTGAAGTACGTGCAGATCCGTCAGGTGGACGTCCACGACGACGCCGAGCTCGGCCAGGCCCACGCGGTCCTGGACGCCGCCCTGCGGTTCGAGCGTCCGTACGCCCCGCCGTGGCCGCTGCGGGAGCTGGCCGTCGACCTGCGCAACCCCGCGCCGGGGGAGTGGATGGGCGCCTGGGCGGCCTGGGAGGGGCCCGCCGTCGTAGGCATGGCCTGGGTCTGGGAGTCCCTGGTCGACAACACCGACAAGTGCTGGCTGCAGGTCTGCGTCGAGCCACGGCACCGCGGCCGGGGCGTCGGCTCGGCCCTGGCCGAGCAGGTCGTCGCCTGCTGCGCCGAGGCCGGCCGCACGGTCCTGCTCACCGAGTCGGCCTACCCCGAGGCTGCGGCCGCCGACCACGGCTACCGCCGGTTCGCCGAGCGGCACGGCTTCCGCCTGGCCAGCACCGAGGTGCACCGGGTCCTCGACCTGCCCGTCGCGGACCGGCGCCTGGACGATCTGGCCGCCTCCGCGGCGCCCAGCCACACGGCATACCGGCTGGAGACGTTCGCGGGGGACGTGCCCGAGGAGCTGCTGCCCTCCCTGTGCCACGTGCGCAACCACCTCACGGTCGACGCGCCCACGGGCGAGATCGACTACGAGCCCGAGGCGGAGACGCCGGAGCTCTACCGCGAGCGCGAGGTGCGGCTGCGCGAGCAGGGCCGGGTGAGGCTGACCACCTTGGCCATCGCGGGCAGCGGTGAGGTGGTCGCCTACACCGACCTCGCCGTGACCCCGGACGAGCCGGAGCACGTGCACCAGTGGGGCACCATGGTGCGCGGCGACCACCGGGGGCACAGGCTGGGCCTGGGCCTCAAGGTCAGCAACCTGCAGGCCCTGCAACGGTCCTGGCCGTGGGCTCGCCTGGTCCACACCGGCAACGCCGACGTCAACGCGCACATGATCGCCATCAACGAGGCGCTCGGCTTCCGGGTCGTCGAGCTGCTCCCCGAGTTCCAGCGCCGGATCGACGGCTGACCCGGCACCTCAGCGGGCTGCCACGGCCGTCTCGCCACGCGCCGCCGCCCGCTCGACCTCCAGCAGCGACTCGCTGTGGCGCTCGGCGTCGAAGGCTGCCCGCCCACCGCGGACGCCGAACAGGCGCTTGGTCCACAGGATGTAGACGACGGCAAAGACGTTCAGGGCGAACGCGGCGATACGCAGCCACGTGACCTTCTCGACCAGCTCGTAGACCTCCAGCGGGATGAACACCGCGGTGCCGACGACAGCGACGTACTCGCCCCAGCGCTTCATCAACCACAGGCCCACGGCCTCCAGCAGCTCGAGGGCGCCATAGGCGAGGACGCCCAGGGCCACCAGCAGCAGCGTCGAGTGGGAGGCGGCGAAAGCGCGCTGGATCAGGTGCACCGGGCCGGCGTTCTGCAGGTCCACCCCCAGCCGGTCGGCCAGGGGGCGCAGGGTCGGCAGGTAGGAGTCGAAGACCTTCTGCAGGGCCAGGCGTGAGCCGTCGAAGCGCCAGACGCCGTAGGCCAGGGCGACCAGTAGCAGCCCACGGAGCGCCCGCTCGAGAGCCAGGAAGCGCAGCACGAACGCGTCCCGCAGGGCCCTGCCACGCAGGACGATCGGCGCTTGGTCGGCGGGGCCGCGGTGGCGGGGCTCGCCGAGGACCCAGTCCCCGCAGCGCAGGCACCGCCACGCGTCCCCTGCCGGCGTCGACGCGTGGAGGCGCTGCGCCAGGGCCTCCTCGTCGGGGGCATACGTCTCATGGCCGTGCCGCCCGCACGAGCGCAGGTTCCAGTCGAAGTGCCGCAGGGGTCCTCTGGCCACGGGTCGAGCCTACGTCGGCCGGCGGCGCGGAACCTGACAAATGACCTGCTCGCGCGCGGGTCTGGGCCCTAGGGTCGGGCCCATGACGGAACCGGGGGCCGGATTGATGGACCGGCAGCGCGCCGGCGCGGGCACCGCGATCGAGGTCGAGGACCTCGTCAAGCGGTACGGCGACACCACGGCCGTGGACGGGGTGTCCTTCAGCGTCCGGCGGGGGGAGTTCTTCGGCATCCTCGGGCCGAACGGTGCCGGCAAGACGACCACGCTGGAGATGGTCGAGGGCATCCGCGAGCCGGACGCCGGTCGGGTCAGCGTGCTGGGGGAGAGCCCCTGGCCGCGCAACCCGCGCCTGCTGCCCCGGCTGGGCGTGCAGCTGCAGGCCTCGGCGTTCTTCGACAAGCTCACGGCGCGCGAGCAGATCCGCTCCTTCGGCTCGCTCTACGGCGTCCCGGCCTCCCGGGCCGACGAGATGCTGGAGGTCGTCGGCCTGACGGACAAGGCCGACACCCGCGACGAGAAGCTCTCGGGCGGCCAGCGGCAGCGGCTCTCGATCGCCTGCGCCCTGGTGCACGAGCCGGAGGTCGTCTTCCTCGACGAGCCGACCGCGGCGCTGGACCCGCAGGCCCGGCGCAACCTGTGGGACCTGCTGCGGCTGATCCAGCAGCGGGGCACCACCGTCGTCTACACCACCCACTACCTCGACGAGGCCGAGGCGCTGTGCGACCGGGTCGCGATCATGGACGCCGGGCGCGTCCTGGCCCTGGACACCCCGGCCGCGCTGGTCCGCGGCCTGCACGCCGCGACCCGGGTGGCGCTGCCGGAGGCCGGCCTGTCCGAGGCCGAGGCGCGCCAGCTGCCCGGTGCCGACGAGGTCCGGGCCGGCCAGGGCGAGACGGTGATCGCCACCCGCGACCCCGCGACCCTCATCCAGGCGCTCGCCGAGCGCCACCACCTCGACGGGGTGAGCGTCCGCACGGCCACCCTCGAGGACGTCTTCCTGCACCTGACGGGACGGGAGTACCGCGCATGACCACCACCGCGCCCGCCCCGGCGGCCGTCGAGGCCGGCCACACGGCATACGCGCCGTCGACCTGGCACCAGCTGCGCACGCTGGGCCTGGCCATGCTGCGCGGCTTCATGCGGGACCGGACCGCGCTGTTCTTCACGTTCTTCTTCCCGCTGATGTTCCTCGTCGTCTTCGGCCTGGTCTTCAGCGACGACAAGGCGAGCCGGCAGGACCTCGGCGTGGTCGGCACCGGGGCCCTGGTGGAGCAGCTGCCCAAGGACGTGTTCGCGACGAAGACCTTCCCGACGTGGGACAAGGCCGTCGCCGCCGTTCGCAACGGCGACATCCCGGCGGTGGTGCGCCAGCGGGGCGGCACGGTAGAGCTGCGCTACGCGGCCAGCGACCGGGTCAAGGCCGCCACGATCCAGGGGATCCTCAACGCCGTCGTCGACCGCAGCAACGTCGCCGCCACCGGCCAGCCGCCGAGGACGACGCTGGTGTCCCAGCAGGTCGAGAACGCCGAGCTCAAGCCGATCCAGTTCCTCACTCCGGGGCTGCTGTCATGGGGCATCGCCTTCTCGGCGGCGTTCGGGGCATCCATGACGATCGTGGGCTGGCGACGCCGGCAGGTGCTGCGCAAGCTGCGGCTGGCGCCCGTGCCGGTCTCGGCCATCGTCGGGGCGCGGGTGGGGGTCTCACTGCTGACCGCGTTCGCCCAGGCGGCGCTGTTCTTCGTCATCGCCTCCCTGCCGGTCTACGGGCTGCGCCTCGACGGCTCGGCCTGGCTGTGCGTCCCGCTGCTCGTCGCGGGCACCTTGGCGTTCCTGTCGATCGGGCTCCTCGTGGGCTCGATCGCCAAGACCGAGGAGGCCGCCAGCGCCCTGGCCAACTTCATCGTGTTGCCGATGTCGTTCCTGTCCGGCACGTTCTTCGACATCTCGCAGGCGCCGTCGTGGCTGCAGACGGTCAGCCAGGTGATGCCGCTCCGGCACATGAACGACGCCATGATCGGCGTGCTTGCCCGCGGCCAGGGCGCCGGCTCGATCGTGGCGCCGATGGCGATCCTGCTCGGCTTCGCGGCCGTCGTCACGTTCATCGCCTCGCGGTTCTTCCGCTGGGACGTGGACTGACCAAGGAAGAAGGACGACATGTGGGCTGCCATGAGGTACCGGCGGGCGCAGGGACTGGTCATCGCCGGCCTCGCCGCCCTGATCACCGTGTGCCTGTGCTTCGCCCCGCTGTATGAGCGGGCACTGGACCAGGCGCTGGTCCGCAGGGCGCTCGACCGCGCCCCGGACTCCACGACCGGGCTGGTGCTGACTTCCTCCACGGGTCGGGACACCAGCCGGCGGATGTCCGTTCAGGAGCTGACCGCCCTCGTGCCGGCGTCCCTGGCGCAGGCCTCCAGGCCGCCGCTGGCCAGCACGACCGTGCGCCTGGACCTCGGGGACGACAGCATGGCCGGCGCGCCGACCGGCTTCCTCACGACCCGGACCGACATCTGCGCGCACATCACCGTGGTGTCCGGCCGGTGCCCGACCGCGCGGGGCGAGGTGGCGGTGACCGCCGCGGACGCCACGCTTCGCTCGTGGCACCTGGGCCAGCGGCTGCTGGTCACCGAGGTCGTGCCGGGGGTCGTCGGCCGGGACGCCCCGCACAAGATGCTGACCGTCACCGGGACCTATCGGCAGCAGCCCGGGGAGTACTGGTTCGGCCAGCTGCTCGGCGGCCGCGCCGGGACCTCCGACCCGTTCACCGGCCAGGAGTCGCTGGACACGTGGGTCACCGCCGGCGCGACGATGACCGGCGACAGCCCCACGGCCGGCGGGCCGGGCCCCGACGGGAGGTACATCCCCTCTGACGGCACGACCGACCCGACCAAGGGCTGGATGGCTCCGGCCAACGAGGTCGACCTGCCGCTGCGCGAGCCGGCGGTCGGCGCCGACGAGCTGCCCGGGGTCGCCCGGGCCGTGACCGGGGTCCAGGCCGCGGCCCTCGGCAACGGCAAGTCCGTCACCGCGAGGTCCGGCCTGCCCGCGATCGCGGCCGACGTCGCCACCGGCCGCCAGCAGGCGGCCGTGATCGTGCCGCTGCTCATGGCCCAGCTCGGGATGCTGGCCCTGGTGGTGCTGTGGCTCGTCCTCGTGGCAGCCATCGAGCAGCGCCGCCCCGAGGTGGCGCTGGCCCGGCTGCGCGGGCGAGGTCCCGGCGGGGCGCGGCGCCTGCTGTTCGGTGAGCTCGGGGCGATGGTGCTCGCCGGTGTCCCCGTCGGCTTCGTCCTCGCCATCGGACTCAGCGTGCTCGCGAGGCAGGTGTGGCTCGTCCCGGGTGTGCCGTTCGAGCTCCCCGTCGGCGCGCCCCTCGCCGCGCTCGTGGCAGCCGTGGTGTCCCTCCTCGCGGTCCTGCTCGCCACCCGCACCGCCACCCGTGAGCCGATCGTGGCCCTGCTGCGCCGGGTCCCCGCCCGTCGGCACGGCTGGGCGCTGGGGGTCGTCGACGCCGCGGTGCTCGCCCTCGCCGCAGCCGGCGTGCTGGCCCTGGTGAGTGGCAACCTGTCCGGCCCCCTGGCCCTGGCCACACCCGCGCTGCTGGCGCTGGCCGTCGGCCTGCTGCTCGCCCACGTCCTGGTGCCCGTGACGGCGGCGGCCGGCCGGCGGGCCCTCGCGCGCGGCCGGGTGCGGCGCGGGCTCACCGCCCTGCAGATCGCCCGGCGTCCGGCGGTGCGCCGGGTCGTCACCACCATCACCGTGGCCACTGCCCTCGTGGTCTTCGCCAGCGACGCCCTCGTGGTGGGGGAGCAGAGCCGGCGGGCCCGCGCGATGGCCGAGGTGGGCGCGCCCGCGGTCATCGACGTCCTCACCGGCTCGGTGCCGGCGGTGCGCTCGGCCCTGGCCACGGTCGACCCCACCGGGCGCCTCGCCACCCCGGTGGTGCGGGTGGGGACCGTCGGCGAGGGCAGCACGACGACCCAGGCGGTCGTCCCGGACCAGTTCGCGCGGATCGCCCAGTTCCCGGGCCAGGACGCGGCGGCACTCCCGTGGGCGCGGCTCGCGGCGCCGGCCGTCGCGCCCCTGGTGCTCACCGGCGGGCAGCTGCACCTGACCGTGGCCGGCGAGAGCGTCGCCACCGACCCCCCGGGGGCGCCGACCGACGGGCTGCCCCTGTCCCAGCGACTCCCGCGGCTGGGGATGCAGCTCGTCCTCGCCGACGGCTCGCGCCGCAGCCTGGACCTCGGCCCGATCCCGGCGGCAGGGACCCGGCGAGCAGGGCCGGCAGGTTCACCGGCGTCGACGCGTGCTGCAGGACGACCTCAGGGGACGCGGCATCGGAGTAGTGGATCCGCAGCGAGGACCCGTCCCCGGTGGCGGTGACGTCGTCCGGCCGGGGACCGGAGCCGTCACCGGGCAGCCAGGTCCCGTCGCCGCCCCAGGG
>NZ_JBTCWL010000070.1:0-19241 GCF_054325275.1 Oryzihumus sp. | reverse complement strand
GGGGTCCGGCCGCTGGGGTTGGGCACCGTGTGCACCCGGGGGTCGGCCGCCGCGAGAGCGGCCGCGATCTCGTCGGTCCGGTCCCGGCTCGGGCCGAGGGCCAGCACCACCTCCACGGGGCCGGCGTAGTCCTGGCCGAGGACGGCGGCGACCGCCTCCTCGAGGTGACGCTCCTCGTTGAGGATCGGCATCACCACCGAGACCGCCGGCAGCGAGGTGGCCGGGGCGGGTGTGGGCTCCGGGGCCGGAGTGAGCTCCGGGGCGGAGGTGGGCTCCGGGACAGGCATGGTCAGGGCTGGGTCCTCAGCGTGCTGGGCGTCGGCGGGCCGGGTCAGGGTACCGCTGCTGTGGCGCGGCGCTCGCGCGGCGTTGCCCCTCCCCCAGCCGGAGGCTCTACCCTCATGGCGTGCCTGAGGACTACGACCCGACACGATCGCGCCAGATCCCGATCCACGGGGACGACGACGTCGTCACCGTGGACACCCGACGCCAGCGAGCCACGGCCGGCGCGGGGGGGGAGCCCCCGCGCAGCCGCCGCGCCGTGGAGGCCCCCCGCCGCCGCAAGCGCCACCCGGTGCGCAACACCCTCATCGTGATCTTCGTGGTCCTGCTCGCCTGGGTCGGCGCCATCGCCTGGGCTGCGAACTCCGCCTGGAGCCACGTCGTCAAGATCCCGGCGGAGCCGACCTCGTCGAACCGCCCCGCGGCGGGTTCGGGCAAGAACTACCTGCTCGTCGGCTCCGACAGCCGCGCCGGCCTGACCAAGGCCCAGCGCAAGGCGCTGTCCACCGGCTACGCCGCCGGCGCCCGCACCGACACGATCATGCTGCTGCACCTGCCGGGGAACGGGCAGAAGCCCACCCTGGTCTCCCTGCCCCGCGACAGCTACGTGCCGATCCCCGGCCACAGCCGCAACAAGATCAACGCCGCCTACTCCTACGGCGGGGCGAAGCTGCTGATGGACACGGTCGAGCAGGTCAGCGGGCTGCGCATGGACGGCTACATCGAGATCGGCTTCGGCGGGTTCGCCAACGTCGTTGACACCGTCGGTGGCGTGAACATCTGCGTCAAGCACGCGATGAACGACAAGAAGGCCGGCATCAACCTCAAGCCCGGCTGCCAGGACATGGACGGCCGGATCGCCCTGGGCTACGTCCGTGCCCGCTACTCCGACCCGCTCGGCGACCTCGGCCGCGTGCAGCGCCAACGCCAGTTCCTCGGCGCGCTGATGAAGAAGGGGGCCACCCCCTCCAACGTGCTGCTTCCCTGGCGCCTCAACGCGTTCGGCTCGGCCGTCGCCACGTCGCTGACCGTCGACGAGAACGACTCGATGATCGAGGTCGGCAAGGCACTGCTGGCCCTGCGCAGCATCTCCCAGGGCAACGGGCAGTCGATCACCATGCCGATCAGCAACCCCAACCTGCAGACGCCGGCGGGCAGCGCGGTCAAGTGGGACAGCACCAAGGCGCTGGCGCTGTTCAAGGCGCTCAAGAACGACGACCCGCTGACCGTCCAGCCCTGAGGCACGGCATACAGGCAGCCCCTGTCCCCCCTGAGGGGACGGGGGCTTCCTGCGTGCCGGGGGTGTATGCCGCGCGACGCCACCGCGACCGCGCCACCTTTTCATTGCGCCAGCGCAATGGTTGCGCCATCATGAAGAGGTGCCCCGCACCACCGGCCCCACCCCCCAGCAGGTCGAGTCCGTCATGGCCGCCTCGCGCGTGCTGGTGGCCGTGGCCGCCGAGTCCGTGGCGGCCGTGGAGGAGGCGGTGACGCTGCCCCAGCTGCGCGTGCTCGTCATGGCCTCCACCGACGGGCCGCTGTCCGGTGCCACCGTGGCCGCAGCCCTCGGGGTGCACGCGTCGAATGCCACCCGCACCGTCGACAAGCTCGTGGCTGCCGGCTACCTGGACCGCGCGGAGGACCCTGACGACCGCCGGCTGGTCCGGCTGACGCTCACCCCGACCGGGCGGGCGCTGGTCGCCGCGGTCAACGACCACCGCCGCGACGCCATCTCGCGGGTGCTGGACGCCATGGACGCCCCGGCCCGCGAGCAGCTGGCGACGTCGATGCGGACCTTCGCCTCGGCCGCCGGTGAGCTCACCCATGACCCGGTGAGCGCCGGCCACACCTGACCCAGCAGCAACCCGCGCGCCACCCGACGCGTACCTGGAGGTGCACCATGAACACCTGGCACCGACCGGCGGGCACGGCCACCGCCTCCGGCTTCACCGTGGCGGTGACCCCGGACGGAGACGTCTGGGAGCATGCCGGTCTCCACGTCGCCGACCTCGGCGCCGGCGAGTCCCGCACCGTGCGCACTGGTGACAGCGAGTGGCTCGTCCTGCCGCTGTCCGGTCGGTGGCGGGTGGAGTGCCGCAGCGAGCTCGTCCTCCTCAGCGGCCGGGACGACCCCTTCGCCGGGCCCACCGACTACGCCTACGTGCCGTGCGGGTCGACGATGACCATCACCACCACGACGGGGGGCCGGGTGGCGCTCCCCCACGCCACGACCGAGGAGCCGCTGCCGTTCCGGCGGGTCGGGGTGGAGTGGGTGACGACCCGGCTCATCGGGACGGGGCACACCAGCAGGCAGCAGCGTCGGGTCGGGACCCCCGAGGTCCTCCAGGCGCGCTCGCTCATCGTGCTCGAGGAGCTGACCCCCGGCGGCAACTGGTCCGCCTGGCCGCCGCACCGGCACGACCGGCAGCGCGACGACCAGGAGAGCGCGGTCGAGGAGATCTGCTACGTCGAGCTGCGACGCCAGCACGGCGCCCCCGAGGGGGACGGCGGGTTCGCCTTCCACCATGTGCACGGCACCCCCGACCGGCCGATCAACGTCGCCGCCACGGTGCGCACCGGTGACGTCGTCCTCGTCCCGTACGGCTGGCACGGCCCGGCCATGACGCCACCGGGCTATGACATGTACTCGCTGCACGTCATCGCCGGCGCCGGGCCGCGCCACCAGGTGCTCATGACCGAGCAGCCGGAGCACGCCTGGGTGACCAGCGCGCTGGCCTCCCAGCCCGGCGACCCCCGACTCCCCTTCCCCGAGACCCGCTGACCCGCGGGTCCGGTCCGTCCAGGCGCGGGCCCGCGGTGCGGCCTCAGCGGCCGTGGGGGATCACGACGACCGGGCACCGGGCGTGGTTGACCACGTGCTGGGTGACTGACCCGAGCAGGGCGCCGGTGACCCCGCCGTGACCGCGGGACCCGACGACGAGCACGTCGGCCGGGGTGACCGCGTCGAGCAGGACCTGCGCGGGGTGGCCCTCCACCGCCTCAGTGCTCACCTTCACCGGCGTGCGGCCGGCCTTCTCGTCCTCCTCGAGGACCCGCGTGACCGTCGCGTCGGCCGCGTTGCGCACCGCCGCCTCGGCATCGACCTCGGTCTCGTGCTCCGGGGGCTGCGGGTCGGTCATGATCGGGTCCCACGAGCTCGGCAGCACCGCCGAGGGAGCGGGATACATATTGCCGACCGTCGAGTAGCTCCACGTCGGGTGGTATGACCAGCCGATCACCGCGTGGACGGGGCAGCCCAGCGCCC
This sequence comes from Oryzihumus sp., assembly GCF_054325275.1. Classification (NCBI taxonomy): domain Bacteria; kingdom Bacillati; phylum Actinomycetota; class Actinomycetes; order Micrococcales; family Intrasporangiaceae; genus Oryzihumus; species Oryzihumus sp. The sequence goes on along the minus strand of NZ_JBTCWL010000070.1, from coordinate 15,694 downwards.
GGGCCTCCTCCACGGCCCACCGCACCGCCCCGAGCGACCCCTCGGACCCGTCAACCCCGACCACCACCCGACCCGTGCTCGGCGCTCCGGGGACAGGAGGTGGCGTGGCGTCGCTCATGGTCCGAGTGTGGACGCGGGTGGGGGCCGGGCCGGGAGGACCTAGGTCCGTGCAGCCCCTGGCGCGGCCCGCCCTACGTTGGCGCAAGGGGGTTCGGAAGGCCACTGACGAGGCGTCCGCGGTTCGGAGGGCGTCCCGGCGTCTGGAGGACGGCATGAGCACCACGGCACACGACACACCGCAGTCCCTCGCCCTCGACCCGGCCACCCGGCTGGCGCTCTACCGGACCATGGTCCTCGCGCGCACCTTCGAGGAGGCCGTCCTGCGGGAGTACCACGCGGACAAGGGGCCGGGCTTCGACATCGGCAAGGGGCTGGTGCCCGGCGAGATGCACCTGGCCGCCGGGCAGGAGCCCGTGGCCGCCGGCGTGTGCGCCCACCTGACCGGCGACGACGCGGTCACCGCCACCCACCGGCCGCACCACTTCGCCATCGCGCACGGGGTGGACATGGACAAGATGGCCGCCGAGATCTTCGGCCGGGAGACCGGCCTCGGGCGGGGCCGCGGCGGGCACATGCACCTGTTCGACCCGACCGTGCACTTCTCCTGCTCGGGCATCATCGCCGAGGGCTACCCGCCGGCGCTGGGGCAGGCCTATGCCTTCAAGCAGAAGGCCACCGGGCGGGTCGCGGTGGCCGTCACCGGCGAGGGCGCGGCCAACCAGGGGGCCTTCCACGAGTCCCTCAACCTCGCGGCGCTGTGGCAGCTGCCCGTCGTCTTCGTCGTCGAGGACAACGACTGGGCCATCTCCGTTCCCCGGGACGCATCCACCTCCGTACCGTCCAACGCCAGCCGCGGCGCGGCATACAACATGCCCGCGGAGCGCGTGGAGAACGACGTCGAGGCGATCTACGCGGCCGCCGACCGGGCTGTCGCCCGCGCCCGCGCGGGCAAGGGGCCGACGCTGCTCGAGGTGCACACGGTCCGGCTGTGGGGCCACTTCGAGGGCGACGCGCAGGGATACCGCCCCGAGCTGGCCGACGTGCCCTCGATGGACCCGATCCCGCGCTACGAGCAGCGGCTGCGCGACGAGGGCGTCCTCGACGACGCCGTCATCGCCCGGACCCGGCAGGAGGCGCAGGCCCGGGTCGAGCAGGCGATCGCCTTCGCCAAGGACAGCCCCGTGCCCGACCCCGCCACCGCCTCGTCCTACGTGTTCAGCTGAGGAGCCTCCCATGACCATCACCGAGACCCCCACCCAGGAGACCGGGCACGGCAGCCACCGCCTGACCACCGCCAAGGCCATGGTCGAGGCCATCGAGCTGGAGATGGAGCGCGACCCGTCGGTGTTCTACCTCGGCGAGGACGTCGGGCCCTACGGCGGCATCTTCAGCTCCACCGCCGGGCTGCAGGAGAGGTTCGGCAAGGACCGGGTCATCGACACCCCCATCTCCGAGAGCGCCTTCATCGGCCTGGCCATCGGCGCCGCGGTCGAGGGCATGCGCCCCATCGCCGAGCTGATGTTCGCCGACTTCATGGGCGTGTGCCTGGACCAGATCTACAACCACATGGCCAAGATCCACTTCGAGTCCGGCGGCCACGTCAAGGTGCCCATGGTGCTCACGACCGCGGTCGGCGGCGGCTACTCCGACGGCGCGCAGCACTCCCAGTGCCTGTGGGGCACCTTCGCCCACCTGCCGGGGATGAAGGTCGTCGTGCCGAGCAACCCCTACGACGCCAAGGGCCTGATGATCTCGGCGATCCGGGACGACAACCCCGTCGTCTACATGTTCCACAAGGGCGTCATGGGCCTGCCGTGGATGGTGAAGAACCCGCGCTCGACCGGCGACGTGCCCGACGGGCCGTACACCGTGCCGATCGGCGAGGCAGCCGTGGTCCGCGAGGGCAGCGACGCCACCGTGGTGACCCTGTCGCTGTCGGTGCACCACGCGCTGGACGCCGCCGAGTCCCTGGCCGGACAGGGTATCGACGCCGAGGTGATCGACCTGCGCAGCCTGGTCCCGCTCGACCGCGAGACGATCCTGCGGTCGGTCTCCAAGACCGGGCGGCTCGTCGTCGTGGACGAGGACTACCAGTCCTTCGGGCTCTCCGGAGAGGTCAGCGCGACCATCACCGACGTCGACCCGAGCATGCTGCGCTCGCCGGTGGCCCGGGTGTGCAACCCCGACACCCCGGTCCCCTACGCCCACGCGCTCGAGTACGCCGTGCTCCCCCGCCAGGACCGCATCGAGGCCGCGATCCACCGCGTGGTGCGGGCATGACCGAGGTCCCGTTCCCGGCACTGAGCAAGGAACGGCCGGGCGCCGAGGGCGTGCTGTCCACCTGGTTCGTCGCCGAGGGCGAGACGGTGCGGGCCGACCAGCTCCTGGCCGAGGTGCAGGTCGACAAGGTGGCTGCCGAGGTGCCCGCGCCGTGCCCCGGGGTGGTCCACCTGCTCGTGAAGGAGGACGAGGCGGTCACCCAGGGCAGCCCGATCGCCCGGATCGACTGAGGGTCGAACCCGAGGCTTGAGCCCCTGCCCCGTGAGGGAGGCAGGGGCTCTCGCCGGGGCGCCGGGTGGCGGCGACCTAGCTCATGAAGGCGTCGTAGCCGGGCAGGTCGCTGTGCAGCTCGAGGATGTCGGTGATCTTGTCGCCCATGAGGGTGAACAGGATCGAGCCACGGCTCACGTGCTTGGTTCCGCCGCGCGTCGCCGAAAGCTGGTGCACCGCCGTCACGTGGCCGTGGCCGTCGCCGTGCACCTCGAGCAGGTCGGCCCGGAAGGTACCGTCGCACCGTTCGCCGAGCTTGCCGTAGTACTCCAGCACCGCGTCGGCACCCTTGTAGGTGCCGGCGAGCGGACCCGTGCCGGCCACGTGCTGCATCACGTCATGGGAGAACAACGACCGCAGCGTGTCGACGTCGCCGGTGTTGAACGCGGCGTAGCCGCGGCGGATGACGTTCATGGCGGCGTCGTCGGGCGCTGCGATGCCCTTCGGGCGACCCCGGGCATAGCGGGTCGCGTCCGCCGAGTAGTCCACCATGACGCAGGGCACGTCGCTGGTGACCCAGGCGTCGTGCCCTCTCGGCAGGTCGAACACGTCACCTGCCGTGACCTCCACCTCGGTGCCGTCGTCGAACCGGATCCGCATCGAACCCGAGACGACGTAGCCCAGGTGGTGCACCTGGCAGCTGCCCGTCCCGACGATCGGCTTGACGTCCTCCGACCACCGCCACCCCGGCTCGAACTGCCCCCGGAGGATCGCCGCAGCTCCCGCGTTCGTGAGGACGGCGTGGCCGTGCGCCTCGAACTGGCGCGTCTCGCCCTGGGTGTCCAGGTTGCTGACCAACACATCAACCATCGGAACTACCTCCTACCGGTCAGGTCGCCGGTCGCCGGGCGCGGCCGGCAACCTTTCACTCTTCCATCGGTCGCCGTCGAGCGGAATACGCTCGGATGCGCGCCTGCCACCACGCCGCGTTCAGCCACGGTCAGGTCCCTCTCAGGTTCGTCGCAGGATCCCTGCCTAGCGTCCCCCGGTGCCTGACTCACCGACCCTGGTCTCCCCCGCCGACGAGCCGCGCCTGCGTCGGCTGCACCTGCTCCTGTGGGCGTGGGCCGCCATCTGGGTGGTGCCGTTCTTCGCCGTGGCCAGCGTGTCATGGCACTTCTTCCCCCTCGGCTCCCGCCTGTTGCTCGGCAACGCCCCGGGGGACGGCCTGGACCTGTATGCCGCGCACCCGCAGCTGCAGTTCGGCCCGGTCACCCTGCTCGCGGCGACGCCGCTGGTCGAGCTGCCCTACCGCCTCGGCGAGCTGGTCGCCCTGCTGGCCCTCGCCGCGGTGGGCCCGGTGCTGCTGCTGAGCCTGCGCCGGCTGATGCCCGGACCGCACCGGGACCGGCGTCTGCTCCTGGCCGGGCTGGCAGTGGTCCCGGTCTGGGACGAGGTCGCGGTCCACTTCGGCCACCTCGACGACGTCCTCGCCCTCGGCTTCGGCGTGGCGGCCCTCCACGCGGTCGCCGGCCGCCGCCCGCTGCTCGCCGCGGTGCTGCTGGCCGCCGCCGCCGACGCCAAGCCCTGGGCGGTCGGGTTCGTCGCGCTGCTGCTCGTCTTCCGCGGGCGGGTGCTGCTGCGCGCGGTCGGCGTGTGGGCCGCGGGAGTGGTCGCGGCGTGGCTGCCGTTCCTGCTCGACGCACCGGCCACCGCCGCACGGCTGGGCCACTTCACCATCCCGGTGGCGCCGTCCTCGGCGCTGCATGTCTTCGGGGTCACGGCCACGCGCACCCCGCCCTGGGACCGGCCAGCCCAGCTGCTGCTGGGCATCGGCCTTGGAGCGCTGGCGGTGCGCCGCGGTCACTGGCCGGCGGTGCTGCTCATGGTCGTGGCCGCGAGGCTGGTGCTCGACCCCGCGACATACCCGTACTACACCTCCGGGGCCGTGCTCGCCGCCGCCGTCGTCGACCTGCTCCTGACCACCACGACGACACCGGTCCTCACCCTGGTCAGCGCCGCCACCTTGTATGCCGTGCGGTTCGCCCCGCTGCCGGGCCTGCTCACCCAGCCCGGGCTGGCCTGGCTCCGGATCGGCTTCGCTGCCGCGGCCGTCGCGGTGGTCCTGCTCGTGCTGCGCCCGGGGCACCGACGGACGCACGACCCCGGCGGCACGAGGGGGCTCGACGGGACCGGCGCCGAGCTCGCCCCGGCCTCAGCCGCCTGACGGGGGACGGACCCGCGCACGCGCACAGGTCGCGATGGCCACGGGGTCGAGGCCGTAGAGCGGCCCGTCGCTGCGCGCGTACTCGTCCAACCGGGCGATCCCGCGGTCGACCAGTCGCACGGCACCCACGTCGTTGCCGCGGGCGGAGTGCGTGAGCCCGACGCAGATCTGCGCGAGCCCCTGCCAGAGCTCGCGCTCCTCGAGGGGGCAGGCCTTCCACCGCGCCTCGAAGACCTCGTGGGCGGAGAACGGCCGCCCCGCCTCGAGCAGCTCCCGGGCCGTGTCGATGGTCTCCTGTGGCGGCAGGGATGCGTCGGGGAACGGCTCGACCCCGGCCGCGTCGTACGGCAGCGGTCGCCCCAGCGCGTCGCGCGGACGTGCCTGCCGCGCGCGGCCCTGAGCGTCGCGGTCCCGCCCTTCGGGGGTGTCCTCCACCCGTCCATGATGCCGCCCGCCGGCCCGCTCACCCACCCGGGCCAGGAGTGACACCGGGGGGTGACCACCCGGCATACCGGTTGGTGGTGGGCTCAGCCGACCCCACCCACAAGGTTGAAGACGGTCCAACCGGTGCCGATGACCGTGCGGCTGAGGAAGCCGCCCGCGCCGTTGCCGCGGTACAGGTACAGGTACCCGGCCGGCGTCCGCCCCATCAGGTCGGCCTTCCCGTCACCGCTGAAGTCCCCCAACCCGAACACCTTGTCGAACATGTTCCAGCCTCCGCCCATGTACGTGCGGCCGAGGAAGCCACCCGCGCCGTTGCCGCGGTACAGGTACAGGTACCCGGTCGGCGTCCGCCCCATCAGGTCGACCTTCCCGTCACCGCTGAAGTCCCCCACCCCGAACACCTTGTCGAACATGTTCCAGCCGGTGCCGATGAGGGTGCGGCTCCCGAGGAACCCGCCGGCGCCGTTGCCCTTGTAGAGGTACAGCGCCCCGCCCTTGACCCGGGCTAGCAGGTCCGGGTGCCGGTCGCCGGTGAAGTCGCCCGGGGAGAAGAGCCGGTCGTAGATCTGCCAGCCCGTGCCGAGCACCGTCCGCGGCCCCAGGAAGCCGCCGGCACCGTTGCCGCGGTAGAGGTACAGCACCCCCGTCGGGGTCCGGGCGATGAGGTCCGCGTGCCCGTCCCCGCTGAAGTCCACCGTCGTCGAGACGGCCGTGGTGGCGGTGGCTGGCCTCGCGGGCGTGCTGGCGGTGGCTGGGCTCGCGGGCGTGGCGCCGGCCGCCACCGGGCTCAGGGACAGCGCCGCGGACAGCATCGCGACCACGGGCACGAGGGGAAGCGCCCGCCGGGCGCGGAGCCGACACCGGGCGCGGGACCGATGCTGGGCTGACGGGGTTGCGGCGCCCATGGCGGCCTCCTGATGTCACGACCTCGGCGCGGCCGGTGGACCGGCCGAAGGCGGCCCACGACCAGTGGACCCCAGACGGACGGCGCCGTCCTCCGGCGCCGGGGCGAGTCGCCGGGTCAGCGCCCGACCGAGGGCGCCTGCGCCATCTGCCCGAGATCCTGCCGCGCCGCACCGGCCGCAGGGCTGCGCCGCGTGGTCGTTCCGGCGGGCAGGACACCCCTGCGGGACGGTCAACGAGTCACGGGTGGGACAGCCCTTGCCGTAACCCGACAGGCTCACCCATCCTCGACCGGGTGGGTGGCGTGGGCCTCGTCCTCGGCGCCGGCGGTGTCGTCGGGCAGGCGTACCACGCCGGGGTCCTCGCGATGCTCGAGCACGACTACGGCTGGGACCCGCGCACCGCGGACGTCATCGTGGGCACCTCGGCCGGGGCGATCACCGGGTCGTTGCTGCGCGTCGGCATCCCCGCCTCGGAGCTCGCGGCCTGGGCCGTGCGGGCGCCGCTGTCCACCGAGGGCCAGCTGCTCAACGAGCTCGTCGGCACCGAGGTCCCGGAGCTCGACCCGCTCCGCCCGCTGCACATGGTCCGCCGTCTGCCGGCACCACCTGGCTGGGGCGTGGTCCGCCACGCCGTCACGCGCCCCACGCGGTTCCGACCCCTCGTGGCGGGTATCGCGCGCCTGGCCCCGGGCCAGCGCGACATCGCGGAGCAGCTCGGGATGCTGCGCAAGGTCGAGGGGCACTCGTGGCCGGCGCGCGACCTGTGGATCTGCACCGTGCGGCGCGACGACGGCCGGCGGGTCGTCTTCGGGCGCCCGGGCTCCCCCGACGCCCCGTTGCACCGGGCGATCGCCGCCTCCTGCGCCCTCCCCGGGTACTTCGCGCCGGTGCGGATCGGCGACCACGAGTACGTCGACGGCGGCACCCACTCACCGACCAACGCGGCCGTCGTCTGGGAACGCGACCTGGAGCTGGTCATCGTCGTCTCGCCGATGTCGGGCCGCACGACCGTCCCGACCGACATCTACGGCGCCACGCGCTGGCGCGCGGCCCGGCTGGCGCGGCGCGAGGTGCAGGCGCTGCGCGACCGGGGCACCAGCGTGGTCGTGTTCCGCCCCGGCCACGCCGAGCACGAGGTGATGGGCAACGACCTGCTGGCCCGTGGCCGCATCCACGAGATCGTGCAGCAGACCTTCCTCAGCGCCGGCGCCTACGCCGCGCGTCCCGAGGTGCGTGGCGCCCTGGCTGCCTACGGCGCCCGCCACTGAGGCCATCCGAACGCCCGGCGGACGCCGGCGACCGGTCTGTAGACGCACCCTGCCCGCGGTGCGAGACTTGAAGGGCAAGTACAGGAGCGGGGAGATAGGCACCCCGTCGCCGACATGACGCATCTCCCCGGAGGTCGGGGGGCACGCCGTGGCACGGTCCACGGCACCGGGGGCCGCGTCGTACCGACCGGGGGCTCGTCTACCCGCCGGGGTGCTGGTGCACCGACCGGCGGATCGTCGGCACGCATCAGTGCCCTGTCAGCAGCAACGGGAGCACCGGCTGACCCTCAGCCGGGTCGATCCGGATAAGGAGTCTCTCCGATGTCTGACAGTCGAATCACGACCCCCACCGCGGGCATGACCACCGCAGCTGAACCCCTCGCCCCGGCCGCGGCCCCCCTGGCCGAGGTCACCGTGGCCGACCCGGCACCCCTGGGGCTTGCCGGGTTCGCCATGACGACGATGGTCCTGAGCGTGGTCAACGCCGGCCTCATGAACGCCGCCATCGCCCCCACCGTGCTCGGGCTCGCGCTGTTCTACGGCGGCGGGACGCAGTTCTTCGCCGGCATGTGGGAGTTCCGCCGCGGCAACACCTTCGGTGCGGTCGCGTTCAGCTCCTACGGCGCGTTCTGGCTGTCGTACTGGTTCCTCGCCACGTTCTCCCTCCGGGCGGTGCCGCTCGGTCAGATCCACTCGGCCGTGGCCATCTACCTGCTCGGCTGGACCATCTTCACGGCCTACATGACGATGGGCGCGCTCCGCGTGAGCGGCGCAGTCACCGCCGTCTTCGCCTTGCTGACACTGACCTTCCTGTTCCTCACCATCGGCGCGTTCGGCAGCACCGTCCCGTCGGCGTCGTCGTGGACCAAGATCGGCGGCTGGCTGGGCCTGGCGACCGCTGCAGCCGCTTGGTACACCTCCTTCGCCGGTGTCACGAACTCCACCTGGAAGCGCACCGTCCTGCCCACCTGGCCGATGGCCGCCACCGGCCGCAGCTGACCCCTGACCGAGGGCCCCGGGCGCCGGCCCACGACCGGCCGGCACCCGAGGGCCGCACACCCTGGAGGTGGTCGCCGTGGGCGACGAGACCGAGCTGTCGGCACTGCTCACCGAGACGCGGCGCTTCGCGCCGTCACCCGAGTTCAGCGCGCGGGCCAACGCCCAGCCGGAGATCTACGCACGGGCGGCGGCCGACCGGCTGGCGTTCTGGGCGAGTGAGGCCGAGCGCCTGGAATGGGCCAAGCCGTGGGAGCAGGTGCTGGACTGGAGCAACGCCCCGTTCGCGCGGTGGTTCGCCGGCGGACGGCTCAACGTCGCGGTGAACTGCGTCGACCGTCACGTGGCGGCCGGGCGGGGTGACCGCGTGGCCTACCACTGGGTCGGCGAGCCTGAGGGAGACACCCGCGACATCACGTACGCCGAACTGAAGGACCTCGTGTGCCGGGCGGCCAACGCGCTGACCGAGCTCGGGGTGCGCAGCGGCGACCGGGTGGCCATCTACATGCCGATGATCCCCGAGACGGTCGTGGCCATGCTGGCGTGTGCCCGGCTCGGGGCGCCACACACGGTGGTCTTCGGCGGGTTCTCCGCCGAGGCGCTGCGCAACCGGATCATCGACTGCGACGCCCGGGTCGTCATCACCGCGGACGGCGGCTACCGGCGCGGGGCCGCTGCCGCACTCAAGCCTGCGGTTGACGAGGCGACCAAGGACCTGCCCGACGTGCGCACGGTGCTGGTGGTGCGGCGTACCGGGCAGGACGTGTCGTGGACCCCGGGCCGCGACGTGTGGTGGCACGAGGTCGTCGACCGGCAGAGCGCGCAGCACGAGGCCCAGGCCCACGACAGCGAGCACCCGCTCTACGTCATGTACACCTCCGGCACCACGGCCAAGCCGAAGGGCATCCTGCACACGACCGGCGGATACCTCACCCACGTCGCGGCCACGCACCGGCTGATCTTCGACATCAAGCCCGAGACCGACGTGTTCTGGACCGCCGCCGACATCGGCTGGGTCACCGGTCACAGCTACATCGTCTACGGGCCGTTGGCCAACGGCACGACGTCGGTGATGTACGAGGGCACCCCCGATGCCGGGGGCCGGGACCGGTGGTGGCGCATCGTCGAGGACCACGGCGTCACGGTCCTCTACACCGCGCCGACGACGATCCGCACCTTCATGAAGTGGGGCGAGGAGCTGCCCTCCGGGCACGACCTGTCCTCGCTGCGCCTGCTCGGGTCGGTCGGCGAGCCGATCAACCCCGAGGCGTGGATGTGGTACCGCACGCACATCGGCGGCAGCCGGTGCCCGGTCGTCGACACGTGGTGGCAGACCGAGACCGGCGGGATCATGATCACCGCGCTGCCGGGCATCACCGCCACCAAGCCAGGTGCGGCGATGACGCCGTTCCCCGGCATCGGGGCCGACGTCGTGGACGGCAACGGCACCCCGGTCCCCAACGGCGGCGGTGGCTACCTGGTGCTGACCGAGCCGTGGCCGGGCATGCTCCGCGGGATCTGGGGCGACGAGGCCCGCTACCGCGAGACGTACTGGTCCCGGTTCGAGGGCCTGTACTTCGCCGGCGACGGGGCCAAGAAGGACGACGACGGGGACATCTGGCTGCTGGGCCGGGTCGACGACGTCATGAACATCTCCGGGCACCGCATCTCCACGACCGAGGTCGAGTCGGCCCTGGTCTCCCACCCGGCGGTCGCGGAGGCCGCCGTGGTCGGGGCGAGCGACCCCACCACGGGCCAGGGCATCGTCGCCTTCGTGACCGTGCGCGGCCACGTCGCCGACGACCCGGCCTCCGGCGAGAAGCTCATCGCGGAGCTGCGGGACCACGTGGCGACCGAGATCGGCAAGATCGCCCGGCCGCGGCAGATCCTGCTCACCCCGGACCTGCCCAAGACCCGCTCGGGCAAGATCATGCGCCGTCTGCTGCGCGACGTGGCCGAGCACCGGGAGCTCGTCGACGTCACCACCCTGGCCGACCCCACCGTGGTCAGCATGATCGACGACCGGATGAAGGGGGCCAGCACCGGCGAGGAGGGCTGAGCCGGCGTCGCTGACGGGGCCGCCGTGGCGTGAGTGACCTGGTGTGGCGTCGGTGGCTCACGACCCGGGACGAAGGGCCCTGTGGCTGGGCTCCGCCGGGTGTCGCTCGTACACTCGGCGGGCATGACGTCCCTGTTCACAGCCCTGCCGGGCCGCACCCAGCCGCCCTGGTCGGCGTCCCTCCCGAGGTGAGCCGCGTGCGCCGACTGCTCCACCGTGCGCGCCGCGCCTACCACCTGCACTGCGCCCGCGAGGACGCCCGGCTCCGGGGCATCGTGGTGCCCGTCGGGGTGTGGGTGTGCCAGTGCCGGCACGTCAGCCTCGACCGGTTGGACTTCGTCGACCACAGCGTCGTCTGCCACACCTGACGTCGGCGGCCCCGCAGTCCTCAGCGGCCGGCTCCACGCCAGGGTGCTGCGCGAGCGCCGCCAGGGCGCACCGTGGCCTGGACCCCCGCCCGGCGCTGCCGATCTTCGGCCGTGAGGACCTCACTGTCGACGCCCGGGACCAGCGGCCCGGTGGCCGTCGGGCCGACGGGCCCGGTGGACCGCGGTGCCCTGAACGAGCGCGCGACGACCGCGGCGTCCTTCAGGCACTCGCTCGACCCGGTGAACCGCACCAGCCAGACACAGAACATCAGCCACTCCCCCCACGCCAGCAGGGCACACACCGTGGCCAGGAGGCCAGCCCACGCGAGCTGGGACACGGTGGTCACCCCGCGCCGCGGTGCGTTGTCGCGCGGGCATGACCGCATCGACAAGCCGTCTGCCGTAGCGATGACTCCGAAGCCATGACCGCCACCCCCTTGCAGCCGGTCCTCGCCAGGTGTGCTCTTTCGACGGTAGCGACGCGCAGAAGGCGCCGATTCGGGCTTTACCAAGAACAGACACGTGGTCCGACCAAGCCCCTTGACAATCCACCGAAATGAGTCATTGGCCTGAGTTCTCCCGACAGTCCCCCCGGCGCGGTCATCGTCACACCCCAGAGGCCCAGGGGCCGCGCGCCGAGTGCTGGTCTCGGTCCATTCGTACGACGTCCCCGTCTGGGCATCGACGATGACGGCGAAGTGCGGGCGCGAGCGCGATGTCGAGGACACCGACGCCCCCGCCGGGTTGGCACAGCTGATCTGGCCGGGGCTGGTCAGCTCGGAGACGCCAACCCACGCCAGGTGGTGCCTGAACCTCTCGAGGGGAGGGTTCCTTGCCCCTTGAGCATGGACACCGAGACGTTGAACAGGCCCAGTCCCTGGACCCTCTGCCCTCCGGCAGGTTGCATCGGCGGGTGCTTGATGGCTTGCCGAGGGGTCGCCTCGTCGATCTTGGGTTTGCCTGCTCCCATGGCGGCCTAGGGACAGCTGGTTCAGTCCGGTGCCGTACGTAGCAGGCGGCAGCGGGTGATCCTCCAGGGCTACGGCTGTGCCGCATGCGGCGAGCAGTGCCGAGATCGTTCCTGCCGCCGCGAGTCCGCGGCCGACACCCCCTTGACGACGACGCTGGAGCCCAGCACTCTCCCGTGGCCCTCCTCGGAGTGAGGGACCTTGGGCCCCGGCCTCGATTCGTCCAGGCTCCGAGCATGGGCCAATGACTGTTCCCAGCTTGTCCCACACCGTGCGTCGCCGAAGCCGGCTTCGGCAGGTCCTCGCCCGACAGTGCTTCGGGTGCCACAGCCACCTGTCGCGTCGCGTGGTCGCCCATCCCTCGGGTCCGGTCATCGTGTGTCAGCAGTGCGGGCGCGTGGAGCGCACCCGCGACCGTGTCGTGCGCGCGGTGGGGCGATGACGGGCGCGCGGGAGCTCCGACAGCGTGACGAGCGCGGGCCGGCCCCGGCTCGGTGCCCGATCTGCGGTTCGGACCGCTCCCACTACGGCTGCACCAGCGTGGTCTGCCGCGGCCTGGACTGCGACTGAACCGGCGAGCCAGCTGCGGGAGCTGGCTCGCCGGCGTCTCCGACCACACGCCCGCGGCAGGAACAGGGAGCCGAGCTCGCCCTCCCCGCCCTCCGGGCGGAGGTGACCCCAGCGCCACGGGTCGCGCCGGGTCGCGCCGGGTCGCGCCGGGACGATGCTGATCATCGCCGCCCGGCGCCGGGCCTCGGGCTCACGGAGCACGAGCCGCTCGGTCCTGATCGAGGCAGGAGGACAGGCGGCGGGTCCGAGGTTCGCCGCGCACAGACTGACCGGTCGTCGAACCAAGAGCGGGAGGAACCCGTTGCCGCTGGGACCGATCTACGCGGAGACGGCGGCCTTCCTTCGCGGGAAGCGTCCTCGGATGGCCGTGCCACCGAAGCGCCAGCTCGCGCCCACCACGCCCAACCACACCAGCGCAGCCAGAACACTGATGGCCACGCCTGCAGCCAGGCCCTTGGGAGAGAACCGGCATGTGACAGTGCCAGCGGAAGGCGCCACGACCGTCAGGAGCCCGTTGAGTGAACCCGTGGAGGTTGTCGAGTTGCCCGGCGTAGAGCAGGTCCACTCCGATGTGGCGGTCGTCCCGACCAACAGGGTCGCCGCGGACTCGCGTGGAGGAACAGTGACGGTGAATCCATCACCGGTCCGCCTGAGCTGAGCCGGCTGGCCCAGTTGCGACGGGTTGGCGGCGGTGCACTCCATGTGCGGCTGACGCCGCGAGCCTGACCGCGACACAAAACTGACGTCTGCGGCCTCACCCGGCTTCAGCTGCCCGGACCGCAGTCGCCCGGCCCACGGGAACCGGGTCGAGAAGCCGGAGGCGGTCGGCACGCTGCGCAACGAGACCCCTTGGCTGTCCACCAGAAGGAGGGGTGATCCTGGGGAGCAGCGAACCTGCAGCTGCGTTCGACTCCCACGCTGCCGGATCCTGGTGACGGACGGGGTGGTCAAGGGAAGATTCAACATCGCCGAGAAGAACGCGATCGGGTCCCGGCGTCCGGAGTCGAGCCTCGTGACCTTCGGGTGGCGTCCCAGCCAGCGGCCGACCGTGGCTCCCGGGACCCGCGTGACGACGGTCCGCCCCGAGCTCCACGTGACGCGGCTGTCGACGCCGAACGTGGCATCCTCCAGGGGGCTGCCCTCGCTGAAGATGCGACGGCCACCGGCCGTCGTCACCAACCCCATGCCCGCCATGAGGTCACTCACGTCTTTGGGCATCATCGTCGTGTAGGAGGTGGCGGCCGTTCCCCCGTAGAGCATGGGGTCGTTGGGAGTCATCCGCACGGTGACACCCGCCCGCGAGCCGCCGGACTCGAGCTCGCGGATCCGGTTGACGACATCCCCCTGCCCTCTGAGCTCGCCGAGGTCGACCGTCTGGGCGGCATAACGTGTGTCACGCGCGTCGACGATCGCCACCTGGTTCGCCACGAGCTCCCCTACGAGGAGCGCAGCGAGGCAGACAGTGACCGTAGGGGCAGCCCGGCCGCGGCCGACCATCACAGGGATCAGAACCAGTCCCAGAACCACGAGCGCTACCGACGCGGGCGTCGTGACCGATGTGGTGACGATGCTCCCCTGGGACACGAGGACGAGTGCCCCGAACACGGCAGCCACCCCGGCGGTGGCTGCAAGCACGTGCTTCCCTGGCCGCTGGGCGAGCCTCGGAAGAAGCAGCCACACGGCGAGAAGCTGCATGGCAACGAAGACGAAGGCTTGCCGGTAGAAGTTGCCGTCCGGGGTGTCGAACCCGTGCCAGACGGTGGACGTCACGCTCCACCTCATCGACAGCAGCGTCAGCGCCAACGTGATGACCAGCGTGCGGGTCAACCGCTCCCGCCACGTGAGGACGACGGCGACGAGGAGGAGCATCCCCAGGAGTACGCCAACTCCGATCGACGGCGCCCGACCGAGACCCTCGGTGCCCATCAACAGCCTGCTCGCCAGATCGCGGGCGGTCCCTGCCTCGAACGGAACGTTCGGCGTCATGGCAGACCGCTTCACCGCAAGGTAGGTGGGGACGATGCTGAAGCTGTCCATGGCCACGCCCAACCCGGCGAGAGCCGCCCACCGGACGATCGTCCGGATCGGGTGCGGCCAAGCCGCTGGTTGAGCGACGCAAAGCGTGATGACAACCAGTCCCGCGGCCAAGGACGCCATCCATGACGTGTAGAAGTCGCTGAACCAGCAGGTGAAGAAGACCACCGGTGTCAGCCACCCCAGCCTGCTCCGGTCACGCACCCAGATGGCGCTCAACACCATCAGCGGCAGAGCCGCGACTCCTACCAGCCACATGGGCTGGTAGGACGCGTCGTTGACCGCGTACTGGCAGCAGCCGTAGGCGGACGCCAGGGCCACCGCCAGGACACGGTCTTCACGACGGAGTTTCTGCAGGAGCGAAGCCATTGCCGCTGCGGACGTCATTGCGGTGCAGATCGCCACCGTGGCGGCAGCATCAACCACCGACAACCGGCCAAAGGCGAGCACCAACAGGTTCAGCGGATTGGCCAGGTACATCGTGAAGGTTGGCCAGAACGACTGTCCGTAGCCCATTCCCCAGGCGAACAGCAGGTTTCCGTCAGCGTGACCTGTGAGGACGTCACGGTAGTACGCGAGGAACGGGATGCTCTGGTTGCCGAAGTCGCCGAAGACAAGGGCCCCGCCACCGAGAGGCGGTCTTCCCTCGATGAACGAAGCAGCGCACCACACCAACCCCGTCACGAGTGCAGCCGAGAGCGGCACCAACGCTTTGGGCGCCAGCCTCCGGGCCCACCCTCGCATCACGTGAGCCTTCCTTCACCGTCGACTAGCAACGCCGGGATGGTACCCATCGCCCCTTGGAGCAACCCCAATCCGTCACGCCTTGAGCAGCTGCCGCGCCATCACGACGCGCTGGATCTGGTTGGTGCCCTCGTAGATCTGCGTGATCTTGGCGTCGCGCATCATCCGCTCGACCGGGAAGTCCTTGACGTAGCCGGAACCACCGAGCAGCTGCACCGCGTCGGTGGTCACCTTCATGGCCACGTCCGAGGCGTAGCACTTGGCGGCGGCACCGAAGAACGGCAGGTCCTTGTCGCCACGCTCGGACTTGGCTGCGGCGACGTAGACCATCTGCCGCGCGGCCTCGAGCTCCATCGCCATGTCGGCGAGCATGAACTGGATGCCCTGGAAGTCGGCGACCCGGCTGCCGAACTGCTTGCGCTCCTTGACGTAGCCGATCGCGAAGTCGAGCGCGCCCTGGGCGATGCCGACGGCCTGGGCGCCGATGGTGACGCGGGTGTGGTCGAGGGTGCGCAGCGCGATCTTCAGGCCCTCGCCGACGCCGCCGACGACGCGGTCACC
>NZ_JBTCWL010000069.1:0-19530 GCF_054325275.1 Oryzihumus sp. | reverse complement strand
GCCTCGTCAGGTGCAGCCCCTCGAGGACGAACTCCACCGCGGCCGCGGTCTCCCCGACGCCGGCGTCGTCGCCGTGGCCGAGCCGGTCGAGCACCTTGGACAACCCCGGCACCGTGCCGAGCTGGCCCAGCAGCTCGGCGGCCGGCACCAGCTCGCCGGTCTCGACGACCGAGCCGTCCTCGAACAGCGCGGTGAAGCCGGTCAGGTCCAGGCCGGCCAGCCGCGAGCGGAACGTCTCGGCGACGGCCACCCGCAGCAGGTGGTCGAGCACCTCGCGCTCACGGCCCTCCTCGCCCATCTCGAACTCGACCTTGCCCAGCAGGGTGGGCACCACGCCGGGCACGTCGCAGACGCGGGCCACGACCGCGTCGTCGCCCGTGCGCGCCGACCGGCGCAGCGCCGAGGCCGAGACCGCCTCGGTCGCCGCGATGGAGAACCGGGCCGAGACGCCGGAGCGCTGGTCGACCGAGGCGGACTCGCGCAGCCCGCGCGTGAACCGCGCCACCACCTCCACCAGGTGCTCCGGGACGCTGGCCACGACCGCGGACTCCTGGGCGATGAGCTCGACCTCGTCGGCCACGTCCAGCTGGTAGTGGGTGCGGACCTCGGCGCCGAAGCGGTCCTTGAGCGGGGTGATGATCCGGCCGCGGTTGGTGTAGTCCTCGGGGTTGGCGGTGGCCACGAGCAGCAGGTCCAGCGGCAGCCGCAGCGAGTAGCCGCGCACCTGGATGTCGCGCTCCTCCAGCACGTTGAACAGCGCCACCTGGATCCGCTCGGCCAGGTCGGGCAGCTCGTTGAGGCCGAACACGCCGCGGTTGGTGCGCGGCACCAGCCCGTAGTGCACCGTCTCGGGGTCACCGAGCGTGCGGCCCTCGGCCACCTTGACCGGGTCGACGTCACCGATGAGGTCACCGACGGAGGTGTCCGGGGTGGCGAGCTTCTCGGCATACCGGGTGTCGCGGTGGCGCCACACGACCGGCAGCTCGTCGCCGACCTCGGCCAGCAGCCGCTGGCAGCGCACACACACCGGGTCGGTGGGGTCGTCGTTGATCTCGCAGCCCTGCACCACCGGGGACCACTCGTCGAGCAGGCCGGCCAGGGTGCGCATGAGCCGGGTCTTGCCCTGCCCGCGCTCGCCCAGCAGGACCAGGTCGTGCCCGGCGAGCAGCGCGGTCTCGAGCTCGGGCAGCACGGTGTCGTCGAAGCCGACGATGCCGGGGAACGCCGGCTCACCCGAGCGCAGCCGCCCCAGCAGGTTGGCCCGGATCTCCTCCTTGACCGTTCTCGGCTCCCAGCCGGAGGCGCGGAGCTCGGCCAGGGTGGTGGGCAGCGCGGAGAGCGTCATGCCTTCGACACTACGTCGCGGCGTCAACCCCCTTGCGGCTCACGCCAGTCCGGCGGCGGGCCCGGCGCCAGGTCGGGGTCCATGGCATCAAAGGTCCGCACCGGCCCCGGTGGTGTGCGCGGCCCCTCGAAGCGCACCGTCACCAGCGAACGCCCGGACCCCCACACCCAGCCCGCGCCGCGGGTGGCGTGCACGACGTCCTGGCCCGGGCGCCATACCTGCGGTGCTGTCGCGGCCGGCTCCGGCGCCTCGGCCGTCTCCTCCGGCGCGGCCTCGTCCTCCGGGGTGCCGAACAGGTCGTCCTGGACGAAGTCGGACAGGCCAGAGACGCCCACGCCGAGCAGCCGGACCCCGTCGGCGACGTCGACCTCGGCGAGCAGGCGGTATGCCGTGTGGGCCAGCGCGCGCCCGTCGTCCGTGGCCTGGGTGAGGGTGGTCGAGCGGGTCAGGGTGCTGAAGTCGTAGCGGCGCAGCTTGAGGGTGACCGTGCGACCGGCGGTGCCGGCCCCGCGCAGCCGGGCCCCGACCCGGGCGGTGAGCAGGTCGATCTCGCGGCGCAGCGCAGCCGGGTCGGTGACGTCGCGGGCGAAGGTCTCCTCCGCCGAGACGCTCTTGGCCTCGCGCTCGGCCACGAGCGAGCGGTCGTCCTGGGCCCGCGCCAGCCGGTGCAGCGAGGTGCCGTGGGCCTGGCCGAAGAGGCTGAGCAGGTCGGCCACCTCCAGCCGGGCGAGGTCGCCGACGGTCTCCACGCCCAGCGGGCGCAGCCGTTCGGCGGTGGCCGGACCGACGCCGCCGATCGAGCGGACCGGCAGCGGGTGCAACACCTCCAGCTCCTCGCCGGCGTCGACCACGGTCAGGCCGTCGGGCTTGCGCAGCTCCGAGGCCACCTTGGCCATCATCTTGGACGTGCCGACCCCCACCGAGGCGGTCAGGCCGCCGGTGAGGTCGCGGAGGCGGGCGCGAAGGTTGGTGGCCAGCGCGGTCACCGCCTCCACGCTCGGGTCGAAGCCGGGGATCTCGGCCAGGTCGACGTAGGCCTCGTCGATGGAGACCTGCTCCACCAGCGGGGAGCACTCGCGCAGCACGTCCATGACGACCCGCGAGGAGAGCCGGTAGGCGTCGAACCGCCCGGCCAGGAACGCCGTGCCGGCCGGACCCCGGCGCCGGGCCTCGGCGGTCGGCATGGCCGAGCGGATGCCGTAGCGCCGGGCCTCGTAGGACGCCGTGGCGACCACCCCGCGCCCGCCGACCCCGCCGACCACGACCGGCTTGCCGCGCAGCGAGGGCTTGTCGCGCTGCTCCACGGCGCTGAAGAAGGCGTCGAGGTCGAGGTGCATGACGCTGGGTCGGGACCGCATCGGACGCCTCACCTCCTGACTCGTGGGAGCACCATTCTCGGGGTCGCCGCCGACGGTGCGGTGGTAGACATCGACCCATGACCACCTCGACCCTGACCCTGCCGGACGGCCGCGCGCTGGAGTACGTCGAGGGCGGCGACCCCGCCGGGGTGCCCACCCTCGTCCACCACGGCACCCCCGGCGGCCCGGTGCTCGACCCGGGCTGGGAGTCCAGCGCCCGCCAGCAAGGCCTGCGCCTGGTCCTCGCGGCCCGACCGGGGTATGCCGGGTCGACGCGCCACCCGGGGCGGCGCGTGGCCGACGTCGTCGCCGACACGGTCGCCCTGGCCGACCACCTCGGCGTCGACCGGTTCGTCACCTGGGGCTGGTCCGGCGGCGGACCGCACGCCCTGGCGTGTGCCGCCGTGCTGCCCGGGCGGGTGGTGGCCGCGGCGACGCTGGCCGGCGTCGCGCCATACGACGCCGAGGGCCTGGACTTCATGGAGGGCATGGGCGAGGGCAACATCGAGGAGTTCGGCCTGGCCCTCGAGGGCGAGGAGGCGCTGCGGCCGCTGGCGCAGGAGCAGGGCGCGGCGATGGCGGACGTGACGCCAGCGGAGCTGGCGGAGGCGATGGCGCCGCACCTGACCCCGGTCGACGCCGCGGAGATCACCGGCCCCGGCACCATCGGGGCGACGCTGGCCGCGCAGACGCGGACCGGCTTCGCGACCGGCGTCGACGGCTGGGTGGACGACGACCTGATGTTCACCCGGCCCTGGGGCTGCAGCCTCGCCGACATCCGGGTCCCGGTGCTGCTGCTGCAGGGTCGGCAGGACGCGATGGTGCCGTTCGGCCACGGCCAGTGGCTGGCCGGGCAGCTCGACGGCGTCGTCGACGCCCGGCTGACCGAGGAGGACGGCCACCTGACGCTGGTGACGCGCCGCCTGCCCGAGGTGTTCGCCTGGCTGCGCGGGCGGTGGGACGCCGCCACGGGGTGAGCCCGCCCCGCAACGGCGTCCCTGCGCCGGCTCAGCCCTGCTGCGGCAGCAGGCCGGGCAGTGAGCGGGTGCCCTCGATCCGCACGGCCTGGAGCAGGCGCGGGTCGAGGCCCAGCAGCCGCAGGATCGTCGGGGCGACCTGGGTGGTCTCCACCGGGGCGGGGACGCGGGAGCCGGGGTGGCCGGCCGGGCCGCTGACGACCAGCGGGACGTCCCGGTCCTGGGGGTCCGCGCCGCCGTGCTCGGCGATCTTGGAGGTCCCGCCGGTGAACACCACGCCATGCCGGGCGATCCCGACGACGTCGGGGTGCCTGGCCTCGTCCACCCCCACGCCGAAGAACCGCGCGGCGTCGGTGCCGGCGTACACACTGGTCAGCCCGGAGGCGGGCACGGTGCGGGAGGCGCCGTGGATGTCGTTGCCGGTGGCGGGGTGGCCCAGCAGGTAGGCGCGGACGAAGTTCGTCGCTGCGGCCGAGCGGTCGCGCAGCCACAGCTGGACGATGTCGTCGTCAGTGCTGAACGCCACCAGGTCACCGGCGCCGGGGTGGGCGGTGGACCAGGCGTCGTTGATGCCCTTGAGGATCGGCGCGTCGGGGACTCGTGTCAGGTCGGCCGGACGGGTCGGGGACTGCCCGTGCTTGGCCGAGAGGATCACCGTGGTCGAGCCGGTCAGGTGCCGGGCCGCGAGCTCCTGCTCGAAGGCCCCCACCGAGGAGTCGACGAAGTCCAGCGCCTGGCTCAGGACCGGCCCGGGCGTGGTGCCGTCGGCGAGGTAGCCGCCGGGCTGGCCACCGGAGGTCGGCAGCTTCTGCGCGGTCGAGACCGACTGGAAGTTCATCCCGAAGATCGCCGGCACTCCTGCGTGGGTGCGGCCCGAGTGGTCCAGGCCGTTGATCTCGTTGAGGACTGCCCTGACCTTGAAGCCGTCGTACTGCCGGGTGGCCGCGTTGTCCTTGGTCCAGTCGTCACCGGTGGCGTAGCCGGGAGCGTCGCTGTTGATCTCGGGGGCGAACAGGTCGTCGAGCCCGGTGCCGGACGGGCCGCCGAGGATCTCGTAGGCCGGGTGCTTGTCCGACCAGGCGGTGTGCAGCCCGGCGCCCTTGGCGACCTCGAAGACGGTGTTGACCTTCAGCGCCTGGTGCGGCATCACCGGCGTGCAGGTGCGCGGGTCCACGGGCAGGGCGGCCGGGTTGAGCAGCGACTGCGGGTGGCCGGTCATCTGCAGGATGTCGGACGGCAGGTGCGACAGGCCCTGGCCGGCGTCGAGGCGGCTCTGGTCCTTGTCGGCAGCCTCGGTGAACGCGACCTCGGCGCCGGGGGAGACACCCGCGCAATGCGTGGTGCCGGCGGGCAGCAGGCTGCGGTTCCAGGTGTCGTCGTAGTAGATCCCGGTGGTGCGGGGGTTGCCCCCGGTGACCTGGCCGACCATGCCGGGGACGGAGTCGGAGGGCACGGGGGTGCTGGCGTGGGTGTAGCTGGTGCCAGTGCGCACCAGCCGGGCCAGGGCCGAGGCCGGGTGCATCAGCACGTAACGGTCCAGGTCGCTCTGGTGCAGGCCGTCGACCGAGAGCAGCAGCACATGGCGCGCGCCGGGGTGGCCGGACAGAGGGCGCGGACTCGGGGCGGCAGAAGCCTGCGTGGCTCCCAGGGTGGCCACAGCGGCGAGGGCGACGGAGGCGGTGGCGACGGTGCGCCGGGATCTGGTCATGGTCGCAGTCAGTCGCGCACCGGCGACGTCCGCTCGCCCGATAGCGGAACACTCGCGGTCCATCCGGCGAAGGAATGGTGCCGTGTGTGCGGGCTGTGCGGTCACTGTGCCGGTGCGGGTGGCCGTCGCGCGCCTGCCGGATCACGGCGGGCACGGGGGCGGCGCTAGGTTCTGTGCATGGCCCGCCCCCATGCCGCCGCCGTCGTCGAGGATGCCGTCCACCGCCGCCTCGACACGTGGCTGCGCAAGCGTGGCTGGACCACCCGCACGATCACATACACCGGTTACGGGTCAACGGATTTCGTTCGGGTGATAGCCCGGGTCGTCCTCGGCCGGATCGGGGACGACAGGCCGGGCTCGGCCGACGTGGACGCCAGCGACGGCGAGCTGCGCCGGGCCGAGGAGGTGCGCCGCGGCTGGCGCGCGTTCCTCACCGCGCCGACCATGGACGTGCCCGTCACGGTGCGCGTCAACGGCCGGTCGGTGACCACCCGCACCGACCGCGGCGGCTACATCGACGCCCGCGTGCCCGACCCCGGCCTGGCGCCCGGCTGGCACGAGGCCACCATCGAGGCCGAGGGGGCCGAGCCGGCGACCGCCTCGGTGCAGGTCATCGGGTCGGAGGTGACGTTCGGCCTGGTCAGCGACATCGACGACACGGTCATGGTCACCGCCCTGCCCCGGCCGATGATCGCCGCGTGGAACACCTTCGTGCGCCACGAGCAGGCGCGCCGTGTGGTGCCGGGCATGGCCTCGATGTATCGCGCGCTGCTGGACGAGTCGCCCGGGTCGCCGATCTTCTACCTGTCCACGGGAGCGTGGAACACCGCGCCCACGCTCACCCGCTTCCTCGAGCGCTGCGGCTACCCCGCCGGGCCGCTGCTGCTCACCGACTGGGGCCCGACCAACACGGGCTGGTTCCGCAGCGGGCAGGAGCACAAGCGTGCCGCGCTGCGCCGGCTCGCCCGCGAGTTCCCGCAGATCCGGTGGATCCTCATCGGCGATGACGGGCAGCACGACCCAAGGATCTACGGCGACTTCGCCTCCGAGCGGCCCGAGCGGGTCGAGGCCATCGCCATCCGCGAGCTCACGCCCGCCGAGCAGGTCCTCTCACACGGCATACCGGTGTCCAACGAGGAGTTCGCGCCGCGGACCCGGCGCAGCGTGCCGGTCTGCCGGGCGCCCGACGGCTACGGGCTGCTCCGGTTGTTGCGGGCCGCGCGCTCCTGAGGTCCGCGCTCGCGGGGTCGCAACCCGGCCCCGGTCAGCGGCGTCCCGGCTCGGCCGCGGCCTCGTCGGGGGTGGGGATGAGGTCGGCGGGCACCAGGGACCACACAGTGAGGTCGACCCGGCCCTCGTGGATGACGCCCGCGTTGCGGGCGATCCCCTCGCGCTGGAAGCCGGCCTTGTCGGCGACTCGCTCCGAGCCGGTGTTGCCCATGGCCGTGAGCAGCTCGACCCGCTCGAAGCCCTGGTCGGTCAGCGCCCAGCTGGCCAGCAGCCGCACGGCGGCGGTGGTCACGCCACGGCCACGCACCCAGGGCGCCGCCCAGTAGCCGGTCTCGGTGGTGCGGGCGGACCAGTCGGTCTTCTTCAGGTCGATGGCGCCGGCCAGCCGACCGTCGACCTCGATGGCGCGCACGAGCCCGGCGCCGCTGTCGCGCTGGCTGATGGCGAAGGTCTCGACGAACCAGCGGGCGTCGTCCCGGCTGTAGGGCCGGGGCAGCGGCAGCCAGCGCTGGGTCTCCTCGTCCGCGCAGGCCTCGGCGATGGCGTCCAGGTCGGCGTCGGTGAAGGGGCGCAGGCTCAGGCCCTCGCCTTCGAGGGTGACGTCGTCGAAGCGGGTGGTCTGGGTCGCGGCGGGCATGCCCGAATCCTGCCGGACACCAACGCCTCCAGGTAGAACATTTGCCGCGGGTCTGGCCCAGTCAGCGGGTCTGCCTCAGAACGGGGGTGGACCGAGGGCGGTCAGGGTCGCGCCGTCCCCGCGCCGGAGGTCGGGCGTCCGGGCAACGCCGGTCGGGTCGTCGGCGGTCAGGGGAGCATCTAGCGGATCGTCGGCGGTCAGGGGAGCGTCGAGCGGATCGTCGTAGACACGGGGGTGGGTGACGTAGGCGCGTCCGGCGGCGGAGCGCCAGTGCACGCGCCCGTTGCGGGTCATCGTCGAGGTCCACCAGCCGTGGCTCTTGAGGTTGTGGTGCCGCCGGTGCTTGGCCGCCAGGTTGGCCGGGTGCGTCGGCCCGAGGGGCCAGGCGATCTCGTGGTCGAGGTCGCAGCGCCGGGCCTCGACCTCGCAGCCAGGCCCGCGGCACACCCCGTCACGGTGGACGACCAGCTCGCGCATCCGGGGTGTGGGCACGTAGCGCTGGGTGCCGAGGTCGAGCAGCTCGCCGGTGACCGGATCGGTGACCAGCCGGCGCCAGACCGACCCGGCGGCGGTGGCGATCTCGCGGACGTGGTCGGCCTGGACGAAGCCGTGGCCGGGGATCTCTCCCGTGCCCTCGGTGACGCCGAGCAGGGTCGCGAGGGAGACGGTGACGGTGACGCGAGCGGCCGGCGGGCGTCCGAGTGAGCGGTAGGGCTCGTCGTCGGTGACCCAGCCGTAGAGCAGCAGGTCGAGCGCCACGTCGGAGCAGATCGCCTCGTGGGCACGCTCGTCGGCCCTGCCCTCGGACTTGAGTCGGCGGGCGATCGCCTCGATCCGCTCGCGGGCGGCGACGATCCGCTCTCCTTCACCGGTGATGTCCAGCCACCCGGTCCCGTTGGGCCGCAGGTCCGAACGGACCCGGCGGCGGGACACGGCCTCGGCCCGGGCGCGGCGGGGGTAGTCGCTGTCGTGCAGGGCCAGCTGCCGCCTCAGTCGTCGGCGCAGCGTGGCGTGGGAGGTCGGCCCGTCGCCGCCCTCGCCCCTCAGCACCCGTGCAGCGATCGCGTCGGCGACCTCCGGCGGACAGTGCCGGGTCTCCTCGAAGAGCAGCCGCGCGCGGTAGGACGACAGGCACCCGGAGTGCATCCGCTCGCGGACGGTCGCGGTGCGCTCTTCCTCGGCGAGCGCGAACGACACCCGGGCGCGGCACTCGGTGTAGCCCATGCCGGTGGCCGCCTCGATCTCCGACGCTGCGGCCTGGGCAGCCTCCTCGCGCACCCGGTCCCACTCGTCGTCGGTGCGTGGTCGCCTCTCGGCGGACGCGCACAGGTCGTCGTGGGCCTCGAACACCCGCCCCGCCAGGGCGCGGGTGCAGTCGAGCGAGACCGCGTCGACCCACGCCTTGACCGCCTCGCCGGCCTCGATCACCCGCAGCGCCTCGTCGGCGGTGAACCACTGCGCCTCGGCTGGGGCGTCGGCACGCACCACCCGCACCAGCGCGTCGAGAACCTCGCGCGGCATCGCCGACCTGCGGTCGAGCTGTTCCCCCATCTGCGGCACCCCCCAGCACCAAAGATTAGAACGTGTGTTCTATTCTAGAGGCGAGGTCTGGTGCCGGTCAAGGGTCAGGACATGCCCGCCTCGAGGCCGCCGGATCGGGAAGGATGAGCCCGTGCGCCACGCTTGCCCGGCGTGCCCTTCACGGGTCCGGATCGGTGCCGTCCGGCGACCGCATGGCTGGCGCCGCGCAGCTGGACCGCACAGGGCTGCCGACCCCGGGAGGCCGTCAGGGGGCCGGTCGCTGCCGGTCAGTCGCCGGGCCACTCCCCGGTCCAGCGCTCGAACGCCCGAGCTCCGCCGCGATCGATCGCCGCCTTGACGACTGCGAACAGCGCGCCCTGGAGGGCGGCCGCCAGGAGCACCTGGCGCACGGGGTACTCCGACTCCAGTGCCTTGGGCGCGTCACCGTCGGACCCGACCGCGGCGCGCTTCCACACCTGCTTGAACAGTGCGCCCGCCACGATGCCGCCGATGATGCTGCCGGCGAGCCCAACGGGACGATAGAGCACCTTGGCCGCGGTGCTGCCCCGCTGCTCAGTCCTGACGTGTTGACGAACGGTCATGCCGTTCCGCCTCCTTCGGGTCGTCGTCGCGGACGTCGGCCTCCCGGCCGCGGCTCTCCCGCAGCCGGCGGCCGCGCTCGACGTCCTCGGCCTCCTTGGCCTCGGCCTTCTCGATCTTGCGGGTGTCCCGCGGTGGCAGCTGTACCTTGCGCTCGGCGGGCAGGCCGGCCTGCAGCTCCCGCCCGCGCTCGAGCTCGGCGTTCAGCTCGGCACCGAAGAGCAGCGCCAGGTTGGTGATCCAGAGCCACAGCAGGAGCACCACGGCTCCGGCGAGGGTGCCATAGGTCTTGTCGTAGCTGGAGAAGTGGGCCAGGTAGAAGCCGAACCCCGCCGACGCCAGGGCCCAGACGGCGATTGCGAGGATCGCGCCCACACTCGTCCAGCGGAACCTCGGCTGCTCCACGTTCGGCGTCGCGTAGTAGAGGACCGCGACGATCACGATGACGGCCACGAGCACGAGCGGCCACTTGGCGACGTCCCACACGAGCACCGCCGTGCTGCCCAGGCCGATGGCGTTGCCCACGGCCCTGGCCGCCGGACCGGTCACCACGAGCGCGAGCGCCACCACCGCGGAGAGGACCACGGCAGCGAGCGTGACCAGCAGGAGCACAGGTCGCAGCTTCCAGAACGGCCTGCCCTCGCGGATCCCGTACATCCGGTTCATCGCGCGGCCGAACGCCCCGACGTAGCCCGATGCCGACCACAGAGCGGTCAGCAGGCCGAGCACGAAGGCGAAGCCGGCGGTGTGGGTGTTCTGGCCCAGCGACTCCAGCGCCGGCCGAAGCGTCCCGGCTGCCGTGCCGGCCCCGACCTGGCGCAGGATGCCGAGCAGCGTGTCGACGGTCTGCTGCCCCTGCCCGAAGAGCCCGACCAGGGACAGCAGGGCGATGGCGGCGGGGAACAGCGCCAGCACCGAGTAGTAGGTCAGTGCCGCGGCGAGGTCGGTGCACTGGTCGGTGGAGAACTCGCGCGCCGTCTTGCGCAGCACGTAGCCCCACGAGGGCTTGGTCAGGTCGGTCGGTGCCTCGGGCTTGACCGGGTTGTCCGGCGCCACCCGTCCGTGCCCGCCCGCGGACCGGCTCATCTGCGGCGCCGCCGCCACACGACCAGCCCCGTTAGCGAGGCCACGGCCGTAGCGGCCAGCGCCGCGGTGGGGACGACATGGGTCCGCGCTGCGTCACGGGCGCGGGCAAGGCCGCCGGACACCCCCGCCTGGGCCCGGCTCTTGACGTCGAGCCGCTCGGTCAGCGCCTCGACCGTGTCGCCGAGCTGCGCGCGGGTGAGTGCGATGTCCTGCTCGAGCTCGGCCTTCGTCGCCGGGGACGGCTGGGAGTCGAGGGCGGGGCCGGAGGCGCCGGTCTCGTCAAACGGTGTGGCGGCCATGGTGGCTTGCCTCCTTCACCTCGGCGACGTCGCGCTCGACGCTGTCGATGGTCTCGCGGGGCATCGGGGGTGCCGCCTCCTGCACCTGCCGGCGGCCGAGCAGCGCGGCGACCCCCGCGGCGGCGAAGACGACGACGGTGACGACCAGTGCAGCCAGCCACGCCGGCAGCGCGAGGGACAGGGCCAGGATCGCCGTGGCGATGAGGGCCCCGAGCCCGAACCAGGCGAGGACCCCTGCGGCTCCGAACATCCCGGCGCCGACGCCGGCGTGCCTGACCTTGTCGGTGATCTCGACCTTGGCGAGCTCCAGCTCGTCGCGGACGAGGCGGGTCGACTGCTCCGACAGCCTCGTCAGCAGCTCGGCCACGGAAGGGTCGTCATGGACGATGGCGCCGGTGTCAGCCATTGCGGCCTCCGGTCGCCGCAGGCACGCGGTGGTGCCGGTGGGTGCTCTGCATGGACAACCTCCCTGAGTCGGTACCTGACCCGTGCCCGATCCGGGCAGCCACAAACGCGTCCGTCCGCATGACGGTCGCCACAGCCACAGGGGCCCGGCCGGCTGACCTTCCGCCGGGGAGTTGCCGCGTTCGGCCGGTCGCTGTCGGCCTGCTGGGCCAGAATGAAGCCGTGCCGGAGCTGCCCGAGGTCCAGGCGCTCGTCGACTTCCTGCGCGAGCGCACGGACGGCCTCGCCGTCGCGGGGGTCGAGCTCGGCTCGATCAGCGTGTTGAAGACCTATGACCCACCGCCGCAGGCGCTCGCGGGCCTGCTCGTGAGCGGGGTGGAGCGCCACGGCAAGTTCATCGACCTCGACCTCGACGGCCTGCACCTGGTCTGCCACCTCGCCCGTGCGGGCTGGCTGCGCTGGTCCGACCAGCTGACCACCACGCCCGTGCGCCCCGGCAAGTCACCGATCGCGCTGCGGGTGCGCCTGTCCGACGGCAGTGGCTTCGACCTGACCGAGGCGGGCACGCAGAAGCGGCTCGCGGCATACATCGTCGACGACCCGCAGAAGGTGCCCGGCGTCGCGAGCCTGGGGCCCGACCCGCTGGCCGACGGCTTCACCGAGGCCGACTTCGCCGCGCTGCTGGCCGGTCGCCGCACGCAGGTCAAGGGCCTGCTCAAGGACCAGGGCTTCCTCGCCGGCGTCGGCAACGCCTACTCCGACGAGGTGCTCCACGCGGCTCGCCTCTCGCCGTTCGCCCTCGCCGCCGCCCTCGACGAGGAGGAGGTGGCGCGGCTGTACGCCGCCCTGCGCGACGTCCTCGAGCACGCGGTGGCGGCCGCGTCGGGCAAGCCGGCCAAGGACCTCAAGGACGCCAAGCGCGCCGGCATGCGGGTCCACGGCCGCACCGGTCAGGCCTGCCCGGTCTGCGGTGACGTCGTGCGCGAGGTGTCCTTCGCCGACTCCTCGCTTCAGTACTGCGCGACGTGCCAGACCGGCGGCAAGCCCCTGGCCGACCGCAGGCTCTCCCGTCTGCTCAAGTGAGTCCCGTCCCATCTGGCCGCTGGCGCTTGGGGTTCACGCGCTGCCGGATGGCAGGATGCCGCGCATGACCCAGATCCCCACGGTGACCGTCTCCGACGTCCATGACCACGCGACGATCCTCGACGTGCGCGAGCCCGACGAGTGGGCTGCCGGCCACGCGCCCGGCGCCGTGCACATCCCGCTGGGCGACCTGCCGGCCCGCCTCGCGGACCTGCCCGACTCCGACGCCGGCACCCTCGCGGTGACCTGCCGCGGCGGTGGCCGCTCCTCCCGTGCGGTGGCCTGGCTGCAGCAGCAGGGCTTCGACGTGGCCAACCTCGACGGCGGCATGAAGGCCTGGCACGCGGCCGGCAAGCCGATCGAGGCCGACGGTCAGGCCGAGCCCTCCGTCATCTGAGCGACTCGACCGTCGTCACCACGGAGGTGACCGACGGGCGGGCCGGGGTCGAGCCGAAGCCGAAGCGCACCGGCGGGTCCACCGGGCGCAGAGCGCCCAGGTCCTCGCCCTCCCAGGCGCCGGCGGCGGTGCGCAGCGCACGGACGTCCGTCGCGCCATACCACTCGCGCCGGCCCTGGCCGGCGGTCCCGCGCGTGCGGACGCCGCGCAGCACCACCCGGGCGACCGGGTCGACCGCGCCCGCGAACCAGGGCGCGGTCGCGACGGGTGCCGGTATGCCGTGCAGCAGCCACCCCAGCGCGGTCCGGCGGCCGAGGCCGAGGGCCAGCGTCAACGGCCCCGCCTCGAGCCGCCACCGGTCCGCGGTGACGTCGACATCGACGGGCGTCAGCCGGACCTCGTCGAAGGTGTAGGTCGCCGCGACGAAGTCGGCCACCTGCTGCGTCGGGGCGAGCAGCACCCGGTGCCCGTCCGGCCGCTCCACCATGACGTCGGCGAAGGACCCCAGGGGCGACTGCGGCCAGCGGCCGACCACCACGCGGGTGCCGCCGCCGGTGCCCAGGCCGGCGATCTGCCCGGCGAACCGCCAGCGTGTGCCCCGAGCGCTCATGCGGCACAGGCTACGGGGGCGCCCGCACGGCCGTCGCGACACGATCGGCGACTATCGCGAGTTCTCGGGCAGGCGCTAGACGGCCGGATAGTCTCCGAGCGTGGACCCGATCCGGAACCCCTACGCCCCCGGAGCAGGCCAGCGGCCGCCGGAGCTGGCCGGTCGCGACGAGCAGCTGCGGGCGTTCGACGTGGTGCTGGAACGCATCGCCAAGGGGCGGCCGGAGCGGTCCATCGTCCTGACCGGGCTGCGTGGGGTCGGCAAGACGGTGCTGCTCAACGCCCTGCGCAGCGCCGCCGTCCGCGCCCACTGGGGCACCGGCAAGCTGGAGGCCCGCCCCGAGCAGCGGCTGCGCCGCCCGCTCAGCGCCGCCCTGCACACCGCGGTCCGCGAGCTCGGGCACGCGCAGTCCGCCGAGGTGGACCACGTCCTCGGCGTCATCAAGGCGTTCGCCCAGCGGGAGGCGCCGGCCAACGCCAAGCTGCGCGACCGCTGGCAGCCCGGTATCGACGCCCCCGCCGTCCCCGGGCGGGCCGACTCCGGCGACATCGAGATCGACCTGGTCGAGCTGCTCACCGACGTGGGCGGACTGGCCGCGGACGTCGGCAAGGGTGTCGGCGTCTTCATCGACGAGATGCAGGACCTCGACCCCGAGGACGTCTCTGCGCTCTGCGCCGCCTGCCACGAGATCAGCCAGAGCGGCCTGCCGGTCATCGTCGTCGGGGCGGGGCTGCCGCACCTGCCGGCGGTGCTGAGCGCCTCGAAGTCCTACAGCGAGAGGCTGTTCCGCTACAACCGGATCGACCGCCTCGACCGCGCCGCCGCCGACCTGGCGCTGCAGTCCCCGGCCAAGGACGAGGACGCCGAGTTCGACGACGAGGCGCTCGAGGCCATGTATGCCGCGACCGCCGGCTACCCGTACTTCGTCCAGGCCTACGGCAAGGTGGCCTGGGACGTGGCGGTCGGCACCCCGATCAGCGCCGAGGACGTGCGGGTCGCGGCGCCGGAGGCCGAGGCCGAGCTGGCCGTGGGCTTCTTCGGCTCGCGCTACGAGCGGGCCACGCCGGCCGAGCGGGAGTACCTGCGCGCCATGGCCGACGCCGCGTTGGCCGAGGTGGAGGCCTCCGGCGACGCGTCGTCGGTCGACGAGGTCGGCTCGGTGCCCACCGCGGCCGTCGCCTCGATCCTCGGCCGCAAGCCGCAGTCGCTTTCGCCGGCGCGGGACGCCCTGCTCAAGAAGGGCCTGATCTACTCCGGCGAGCGTGGGCGGATCGCCTTTACCGTGCCGCACTTCGGGCGCTACCTGCGGGCCCACGGCTGAGCCCTGCGGCGTCCGCCCAGGTCACCCGCGGAAGGTGGCCCGGTAGGCCGTGGGGCTGACGCCGACGGCGCGGTGGAAGTGCCGGCGCAGGGTGGTGGCCGTGCCCAGGCCGCAGCTGCGAGCGATCTGCTCCACGGAGGCCTCGGTGCGCTCCAGCAGCTCCTGAGCCCTGGCAATCCGTTGCTGATGCAGCCAGGACAGGGGGCCGGCCTGGACCTCGGCGTGCATGCGGCGCAGGAGCTGCCGGTCGCTGAGGCCGGCGTGCCGCGCGAGGTCCCGCACGGTGAGGGGACGGTCGAGGCGGCTGCGCGCCCACTGGAGCGTGGGTGCCAGACCGCCCGAACCGCGGGGTGCGGCGGGCGACTCGATGAACTGGGCCTGACCCCCGGCCCGGTGCGCGGGTGCCACCAGACGCCGGGCGAGCCCGTTCGCCGCCGCCGCCCCGAAGTCGCGTCGGACGAGGTGCAGGGAGAGGTCGAGCGCCGCGGTCTTGCCTGCCGATGTGAGCACCTGCCCGTCGTCGATGTAGAGGACGTCGGCGCGCACGTCCACCAGAGGGTGCCGTCGGGCGAGCTCGTCGGCGTGCATCCAGTGGGTTGTCGCCGGCCGGCCGTCGAGCAACCCGGCGGCGGCGAGCACGAACGCGCCGGTGCACAGGGCGACGACCCGGGTGCCGCGGTCGTAGGCCTCGCCCAGCGCAGCGACCAGGCGCTCGTCGGGCACGGCCCCCGGGACTGTGGGTCGAGGGGACGATGACGGTGTCGACCCGCGCCAGCTCCTCGAACCCCGCCGCGGGTGCGTCCGGCAGCCACGGGTGGGGCTCACCATCGGGGGTGCACGCGACGAGGTCGTACCACTCGCCGCTCGGTGACAGCTCGGCCCGGTCCACGCCCAGCACCTCCACGGCGATGGCCAGCTCGTAGAGCATGGTCGTCCCGTGCAGGGCCACGCCGATCCGGTGCATGTCTGAAACTGTACGCACCGTGTCGAATCCGACGCTCACGCTGCTGACCGACGCCCCACAAGGATGGCCGCATGGATGATTCCGCGCGGGTTCTGGTGTACGGCGCCTACGGGCACACGGGTCGGTTCGTCGTCGAGGAGCTGCTGCGGCGGGGGCTCACGCCCGTGCTGGCCGGCCGCAGCGCCGGGAAGCTGGAGGCCTACGAGCCGTCCGTCCCGGGACTGGAGAAGCGGGTCGCGCCCATCGGGGATGACCAGGCGCTGCGGCGGTGCCTGGACGGGGTGGGTGCGGTGGTCAACTGCGCAGGGCCGTTCCTGGACACCGCGCTGCCCCTCGCCACGGTCGCGGTCGAGGTGGGGGCGCACTACCTGGACGTGACGGCCGAGCAGGGCGCGGTCCGGGCCGTCTACGACCGGCTCGGTGAGCCAGCCCGTGCCGCCGGCGTCGGGGTGGTCCCCGCCATGTCGTTCTACGGCGGCCTGGCCGACCTGCTGGTCACGGCCGCGCTGGACGGGGCGGACCGGGCGGACGACGTCACCATCGCCATCGCCCTCGACCACTGGTGGTCGACCTCCGGGACCCGACGGACGGGGGAACGCAACACGGCGCCGCGCGTGGTCATCTCCGGGGGGCAGCTGACGGAGGTCGGCAACGTCCCCGCGATCTCCACCTGGACGTTCCCGGGGTCGTTCGGTGACCAGCCGGTGGCACCGGTGCCCTTCTCGGAAGTCATCGCGATCGCCGAGCACCTGCAGGTCGGGGAGCTGCGGTCCTACCTGACCACGGCGCCGCTCGAGGAACTGCGTGACACGACGACCCCACCCCCCACGGCCGTCGACGACACCGGCCGCTCGTCCCAGCGGTTCGTCGTCGACGTCGCCGTCCGGCATGGCGAGCGCACCACGAGGGTGGCCGCGGCAGGCCGGGACATCTACGCCGTCACGGCGCCGATCGTCGTCGAGGGAGCCGCCCGCCTCCTCGATGGCCGCACCCGCAGGCTCGGCGCCGGTGCACCCGGTGCCGTCTTCGACGCCATAAACGTCCTCGCTGCCCTGTCGGGCGAGGCCCTCGAGCGCTCCACCACGACGCTCCAGCCGGCCTGAACCCCCGGGCATCACCCCCTGCCGGGGAAGCTCTTGACAACGTACAACCGATTGGTTGTACGTTGTCCTCATGGACGAGACGAACGAGGACCGGGCCGACGCCCTGTTCCACGCCCTCGCCGACCGGACCCGGCGCGACATCCTGCGCCGCGTGCTGGCCGGGGAGCACTCCGTCTCGACGCTGGCAGCGGGCTACGACATGAGCTTCGCCGCCGTCCAGAAGCACGTCGCCGTCCTCGAGAAGGCCGGCCTGCTCACCAAGCGGCGCAGCGGACGCGAGGCCCTGGCGAGCGGCGACGTGGAGGCAGTGCGCTCGGTCGCCTCGATGCTCGACGAGCTCGAGGCGGTGTGGCGCGGTCGCATCGACCGCATCGATTCCCTACTCGCAGAAGAGAGCTGACCATGCCCGTCACCGACATCACCAAGGACGTGGACACCCGCACCATCACGATCACCGCGTCGTTCGCCGCCCCGGTTGAGCGCGTGTGGGCGCTGTATGCCGACCCGCGCCAGCTCGAGCGCGTCTGGGGGCCGCCGACGTACCCGGCGACCTTCGTCGACCACGCGCTGAGCGTGGGCTCCCGCACGACGTACTACATGACGGGCCCCACCGGGGACAAGCACGCCGGCTGGTGGCAGATCACGGCCGTCGACGAGCCGCGCAGCTTCGCTTTCGACGACGGCTTCGCCGACATGGACTTCAACGCTGCGCCGGGGATGCCGGTGTCGCGCAACATCTACACGTTCGAGGCGGAGGGTCAGGGCACCCGCGCGACCTACGTCTCGACGTACGAGTCGGCCGACGACCTGCAGAAGGTGCTCGACATGGGCGTCGAGGAGGGGTCGCGCCTGGCGATCAACCAGATCGACGAGCTCCTCGCCGCGGAGGCCTGAGGGGCGGGTGGCCCAGCCGGGACCGGGGGAGACGACCCGGTCCCGGCCCATCGGCAGAACCTGCGGCAGGACGACGTGCGCCGGGAGCTGTCGGTCTCGCTCTACGGCGAGGTGCAGAAGGAGGTGCTGGCGGCGACCCTTGCCGACGACTACGGCGTCCCGGTCGGCTTCCGGGAGACCACGCTGCTGTGCGTCGAGCGAGTGCTGGGCGCGGGTGCGGCGTTCGAGCTGATCGACGTCGCTCCCAACCCGTTCCTCGCCACGGTCGGCCTCGAGGTCGAGCCGGCACCCGTCGGGCACGGCGTGGACTTCCGGCTCGGCGTCGAGCCCGGGTCCATGCCGCCGGCCTTCTTCACGGCCGTGGAGGGTGCGCTCCGGGAGACGCTGCAGCAGCCGGCTGCTCACCCCGCTGGTGCTGGCGACCGCGCTGCGCCGGGCCGGCACCGTGGTGTGCGAGCCGGTCCACCGGTTCGAGGTCGAGGTGCCTGACGACGCGCTCGGCGCCGTCCTGGCGCTGCTGTCGCGCATCCAGGCCGTACCGCTGGAGACGCAGGTGAGGCGCACGGCATACCTGCTGTCCGGGCTGGTCCCGGCGGCCCGGGTGCACGAGCTGCGCCAGCAGCTGCCCGGCGTGAGCCGGGGCGAGGGCGTGCTCGTCGACGCCTTCGACCACCACGAGCCCGTCCGCGGCCCGGCACCGGAGCGGGCGAGGACGGACCACAACCCGCTCGATCGCAAGGGGTGCCTGCTCCACACGGTGCGTCGGCAGTGACCCTGCCATGCTTCGGAGAGCACGCCCCCGCCCGAGGAGGAGCCCCACGTGACCGACCTGTCCGACCCGACGTGGTGGCGCTCGGCGGTGGTCTACCAGATCTACCCCCGCAGCTTCGCCGACAGCAACGCCGACGGGATCGGTGACCTGCCGGGAATCACCTCCCGCATGGGCTACCTGCGCGAGCTGGGTGTCGACGCCGTGTGGCTCAGCCCGTTCTACCCCTCGGCGCTGGCCGACGGCGGCTACGACGTCGACGACTACCGCGACGTGGACCCGCGGCTGGGCACGCTCGCCGACTTCGACGCGATGGTGGAGGCGTTGCACGACAACGGGATCCGCGTGGTCGTCGACATCGTGCCCAACCACACCTCCGACCGGCACGCGTGGTTCCGCGAGGCGCTCGCGTCGCCCGCGGGGTCGGCCGCGCGCCAGCGCTACATCTTCCGTGACGGAAGGGGCCCCGGCGGCGACCTGCCCCCGAACGACTGGGAGTCCGGCTTCGGCGGTCCCGCGTGGGAGCGCACGCCGGACGGGCAGTGGTACTTCCACCACTTCGCCCGGGAGCAGCCCGACCTCAACTGGGACAACCCCGAGGTCCGCGCCGACTTCCGCACCACGCTGCGGTTCTGGGCCGACCGCGGGGTCGACGGCTTCCGGGTGGACGTGGCCCACGGGCTGGTCAAGGACATGAGCGAGCCGTTCGACCCGTGGGCCGACGTCGCGCAGATGCAGCGCGGCGACGGGTCGCACCCGCTGTGGGACCGGGACGGGGTGCACGAGGTCTACGCCTCGTGGCGGGCGGTGTTCGACGAGTACGACCCGCCCCGGTTCGCCGTCGCGGAGGCGAGCGTCCACCCCCGCCGGCGCGCGCGGTACGCCTCGGCGGAGGGGCTGGGCCAGGCGTTCAACTTCGAGATGCAGGAGGCGGACTGGCGGGTCGAGGACTACCGGCGCGTCATCGACTCCGGCCTGGCCGACATGCGCGAGAGCGGGTCGTCGACGACCTGGCTGCTCGGCTGCCACGACACCCCGCGGGTGGCCACGCGCTACGGCCTGCCGGTCGGGCCGGGCGAGCACGCCCAGCAGGTGGCGCGGCAGTGGCTGCTGCGCGATGGGGCCGAACCGGTGCTGGACCGGGCGCTGGGGGAGCGGCGCGCCCGAGCGGCGGCCCTGGTCCTGCTCGCCCTGCCCGGCTCGACCTACGTCTACCAGGGTGA
>NZ_JBTCWL010000068.1:0-19735 GCF_054325275.1 Oryzihumus sp. | reverse complement strand
GCGCACCTCCTCGGAGCGGTCACCGATGACCAGTTCCGCCGTCCCCCTGCCCCGGTGGGCCGCGCTGCGCGCGACCCTCACGGCATACCTGGCCCTGACCAAGCCACGCATCATCGAGCTGCTCCTGGTGACCACCCTGCCGGCCATGCTCCTGGCCGCGAAGGGGTGGCCGCCGACCGGGCTGGTCGCGGTCACCCTCGTCGGCGGGGCGGCCGCGGCCGGCAGCGCGAACGTCCTCAACTGCTTCCTCGACCGTGACATCGACGCCGTGATGCACCGCACCGCGCGACGGCCGCTGAACGGGGGGCTGGTCTCGCCCCGGGGCGCCGTGGGCTTTGGCTCGGTGCTGGCCGTGGCCGCGGTGGGGCTGCTCTGGTGGGCCACCACGCCGTTGGCGGCGGCGCTCACCGCCGCGGCGATCGGGGTCTACGTCCTGGGCTACACGCTGGTCCTCAAGCGCCGCACCTCCTCGAACATCGTGTGGGGTGGCAGTGCGGGCTGCATGCCGACGCTGATCGGCTGGGCCGCGGTCACGGGACGGCTCGCCCTCGCGCCGTTCGTGCTCTTCGCCATCGTCTTCTTCTGGACGCCGCCGCACTTCTGGGCGCTGGCGATCCGGTTCCGGGAGGATTACGCAGCGGCGGGTGTCCCGATGCTGCCGGTGGTGGCGCCGGCCCGGACGGTGGTCCATCGGATGGCGGTCTACACCTGGCTCACCGTCGCGACGTCGCTCGTGCTCTGGCCGGTGGCGCACACCGGCCTGCTGTATGCCGGCGCGGCAGTCGTGCTCGGCGGGGTGTTCCTGCGCGAGGTCGAGCTGCTGCGGCGCCAGGTGGCCCGCGGTGCCCCGCTGCGCCCGATGCGGGTGTTCCACACGTCGATCAGCTACCTCAGCGCGCTGTTCCTCTGCCTGGCGGTCGATGTCCTGCTGAGGTCGTGGTGACGACACGAGGGGTCGCCTCCCTCGTCCCGGTGCTCGCGGCTGTCCTCGTGGCGGGGTGCTCGGCATCGGCGGCCCGCACCGGCGAGGCCGCCGGCATCGTGGGCACGGTCCGGGAGGGCGGCGTCACGGTAGTGCTCGGCTGGTCCGTCGGCCGCGGCGGCGAGCCGGTGCTGACGGCCCGGTTCACGCCCCAGCAGCCCGGCTTCCACCTCTACAGCGCCACCCTGCCGGCCAATGGCGTCGACGGGGTGGGCCGGCCGACGCGACTCGAGGTCGGTGGCGCCCTGGCGCCGGTGGGCGCGGGGGTGGCCGACGCGAGGCCGGAGTCGCTGCGGGTCAGCGGGGAGGACAGGCCGCTGGAGGTCTACCCCGACGGCCCGGTCACGGTGCGCCAGCGGGTCCGGGTCACCCGGGGCCGGCGCGCCCTCGTCTGGGTCACCTACGCGTCGTGCAGCCGGTCGACGTGCCTGCCGCCGGTCATCCGTCACCGGGTCGACATCGCCCTGCCGGGTCCGTCATGACGCGTGGTGCCCTCCCCCGGATCGTGCGGCGGGGACGCACCGCCGCCCTGGCCGTCGTCGCGGCGCTGGTCGTCCTGCTGCTGGGCGCCGGCCCCGCCTCGGCCCACGCCACGGTGCAGTCGACGTCACCCGCCGAGGGCGGCCAGGTCGCCACCGCACCCGCGACGGTGTCAGTCACCTTCGACGAGGGGGTCGGGATCAGCGCGGGGTCGATCAAGGTGGTGGACGGGCAGGGGCGCGGTGTCACCTCGGGCCGGGCCTTCCACCCCGCAGGGGACACCCGGACGGTCGCGGTGCCGCTCGCCCCGGGCCTTGCCCGTGGTGCGTACCTGGTGATCTGGCACGTCGTCTCGGACGACAGCCACCCCGTCTCGGGCAGCTTCAGCTTCGGCTACGGGGTGCCGGCCGGCCGCCCGGCCGCGGCGGCGCAGGACGACGTCGCGCTGGGGGTGGTGCACGGCGTGGCGGACTTCGGGGCGCTCGCCGGCTCCGTCGTCCTGCTCGGTGCCGTGTTCTTCCTCAGCGTGCTGTGGCCGCGGGGGTGGTGGCTGGGCCGGTCCCGCCGGCTCCTGGCCGTGGCATGGGGCGCTGCAATCGTCAGCACCGCAGTGCTTTTCGTCGTCGAGGGGCCCTACGGGGCGTCGCGGCCCCTGGCCGAGGTCACCGACGGCTCGCTCCTCGCGGTCACGGTCGGCAGCACCTACGGCAAGCTGCTCCTGCTCCGCCTCGTGGCGTTGCTCGCGGGCCTGTTCGTCTGGCGGTCCACCCGTGGACCCGCTCGTGGATCCGCCCGTGGATCCGCCCGCCCGCCGAGCCGGGTGGACCTCGGCGGTCTGGCACTGCTCGTGGTCGAGTCGTTCAGCTTCGCCGGGCACGCCGGTCAAGGGACCTGGGTGCCACTCGCGTCCACCATGGACGCCCTCCACGTGGCCGCGGCGAGCGTCTGGCTCGGCGGCCTCGTGGTCCTGGGCACGGTGCTGACCCGTTCCGTGGACGCCGGAGCGGCCGCTGACCTCGGCACCGTGCTGCCGCGCTGGTCGCGCGTGGCCATGGCCGCCGTGGCCACGCTGGCGGTCACCGGCGCCTACCAGGCCTGGCGGGAGGTCGGCAGCTGGGACGCCCTCGCCGTCACGGCATACGGCCGCCTCGTCGTGGGCAAGGTCACCGTGCTCGCCGTGATGCTCCTGCTCGCGTCGTACGGGCGGCGCTGGGTCGCCCGCCACGCCGGTCGGGCTGGAGGAGGGAGCGGCGAGTCAGGCACCGTCGGACCAGCCGCTGTATACGCGGGTGACAGGACGAGCGGCAGCGTCCTGGTGCGCGCGGCGGGACCCGCGGAACGGGCACCGGCACCGGCACCGGTCGGGACGCTGAGGCGGTCGGTCGCGGCGGAGGCGGCGCTGGGTGCGGTGGTGCTGGTCCTGACCGCGGTGCTGGTCAACGCGGTGCCGGGACGACAGGCCTACCTGCCCTCGTTCACCACGTCGGTCCTCGCCCGCAACTCCGCCGGTGACACCATCCGGGTCGACGTGCTGGTGCGACCCACGAGCCCCGGCTACGAGGGGATGTCGTTGCGGGCGTCGACCCCGAACGGCAGGCCGGTCCCCCTCCAGCTGGCGGCGGCGTCGTTCACCAACCCCGCACGCGGGATCGGCCCCATCGACCTCGACCTGGCCACGGCGGCCGGCCGGGTCGAGGACGTCCTCATCAGCGTCCCCTCGCCGGGACGGTGGCAGGTGATGCTCCGGCTCCGGGTGGACAGCTCCACCTTCGTCGCAGCGACCAGCTACGCGGTCGGCTAAGTGGCGCGCCGGGCTCCCGGGTCACGACCTTCCCCACCGCCGTCTGGCTACGCTCCCGGCACTGGCTACCCCCGCCCGTAGCGCCCCACGTGAGAGCGACGAGGCCCCCCGTTCCCAGGCAGGTGGAGTGGCACGGGGCATTCGTCGACCCATCGGGGCACGACCAGGCGTGGCTGCGCCGGCTGGGGGCGGCTGGACGTTCGCATCCAGGCCCTCGTCCCTCAGCGCGCCCGCAAGGGTCTCCGCGAGCAGTGCGTGATCCTCGACGACAGGGATTCGTGCCCGGTCGGCGCCCTCGGCTGTTCGGCTGATATCGCGCAAGATCCACATTCTCGATGATGTGCGCCCGCGCCGCGCTGCCGCAGAGTTCGACGCGCCCCGCAGGGGATGCCGGCGGTTCGCCGGCTGGTCGACTCTCGAGATGGAGATACCGCATTCTGCTCGCAAGCTCGCCATGGCTGGAGCCCTTGGCCTGGCCGCCATCGGACTGATCGGAGCCGGTGCCGGGGCCACGTTCACCGACTCGGTGAACAGCACACAGAAGGTCACCGCCGGCCAGTTGCACATGTCACTGTCCGCGCCGGGGGCCAGCTGCGCCGCCGAGGACGCCTCCGGCTGCCACGCCCTCACACTGCCCCCGGTGGGCCCGGTCGGCTCCACATTCGACTCGACCCCGACCGTGGTCACGATGACGAACACCGGCAACACCCCGGCGTTCTTCGACTCGATCCAGATGAGCGCGACCGGTGGTGGCGACACCCCTTCGGGGTACCTGGCTCGGCAGATGAACGTGTGCATCAAGAGCACTGACAGCAGCGGCACCTGGGTCGAGGGCAACGGCCCGCTGTCCACGGCCACGGCCCTGACCCGACCGTCAAGGAGAACTCGGTCGAGCTGCAAGCAGGGCAGACCGCGACCTACCAGGTGGAGTTCTACGCCGGGAAGGACTCCACCTGCGGTGCCACCTACAGCGATGGGCCGAACACCGCGAACGCGTGGGCCCAGAAGGTCGGTCACGCCTACCAGACGCCGGCCAGCCTGACCAACGAAGCGCAGGGGGGCACCGTCACCCCGACCCTGACGTTCGCCTTCACCGGCTGAGCCCGATCGCGGCGGTGGTGGGTCCCCGACCCTGCCACCGCCGTCGGGCTGCCAGCCACGCGCCATACCTCCGGTGACCCCGTGTAAGGAGCATTCGATGCCTACCCCGACCTCAGACACCCGCTCGGTCCGGCGCCGGGGACGTCTTCGCCAGTGGGCCGTCAACCTCACCCTCGCCGCGGCCGCGCTGGGAGTCGTCGCGGCCGCAGCAGCGGTGCTCAGCGGCAGCTACCAGGCGCGCCCGGTGCTGTCGGGGAGCATGACGCCCGGACTTCCGGTCGGTGGGGTGGTGCTCGCCCAACGGGTGCCCGCCGTGCAACTGCAGGTGCGGGACGTCATCGTGTTCGCCAAGCCCGGTTCGCCGGGGGATCTGGT
Source organism: Oryzihumus sp. (assembly GCF_054325275.1). Taxonomy (NCBI): domain Bacteria; kingdom Bacillati; phylum Actinomycetota; class Actinomycetes; order Micrococcales; family Intrasporangiaceae; genus Oryzihumus; species Oryzihumus sp. The sequence continues at coordinate 14,996 of NZ_JBTCWL010000068.1, read as the reverse complement.
GGTGCACCGGATCATCAAGCTGAGCTCCGCCTCCGGTCAGGTGCAGGCACACACCCAGGGGGATGCGAACAACACGCCTGACCCGTGGACCGTGTCGCTGCGCGGCGACACCGCCTACCGGGTGGTCGGGTCGCTGCCACTGCTGGGCTACGCCTCTGTGTGGTTGCACGGCACCACCAGCCGGCAGGTGCTCCTCTTCGGCGGTGGCCTGGTCTGCCTGCTGGCCTGCACCCGGCTGCTCCGCCGCGCAGGCGGGCGCCCGGGCCCGGTCCCTGTGCACCCCTTGATGGACAGCGGCGAACCCTGCAGCACCTGACGGGTCTCGGACACCGATCGTACGGGTCGCACGACAGGCCACGAGGGCCCTGCCGCGCCCGGCGACGGCGTTGCTCCCGACCTGCCACGCGAGCGAGGCGGACCGTCGGGCTTGGGCTACCCTTCTCAGGGCGTCACCATCGGTGCAGGTTCCAGCGGGGTCTGCAGCGAGGGTTCCAGCCATGCCCCGCCCTCGTAGCTCAGGGGATAGAGCACCGCTCTCCTAAAGCGGGTGTCGGCAGTTCGAATCTGCCCGAGGGCACCACCAGTATCCGCAGGTCAGAGGCCATGCCCGGCCTCTTGGCCGCCCGTTGCGCCGTCCCATCGGGCATCTGCAGTCCCCGACTCGTTCCCGACTCGTCCCGGGGCCGATCCGCAGGCTCGCGAGGCCGAAGTCGGCCCCCACCACTCAGGGGTAGAGCTTCTTGCCCTCGGCCAGCATCGCCACGAACTTCTCGATTCGGCGCGCCCTGGTCTCGGGCTTCTTGACGTCCTGGATGCGATAGAGGATCGCGAAGCGATTCTGCCGGTCGAGGGTCTCGAAGAACTCGGCCGCAACCGGATTGGCCGCCAGAGCCGCCACCAGGTCGTCCGGGACCGACGATGTTCGTGCACCGTCGTAGGCGGCCTGCCAGCGCCCGTCCGTCTTGGCCCGCTCGACTTCGGCCAGCCCCGCAGGACGCATCCGGCCCTGCCCGATCAGCGCTTCTACCTTGTCCCGGTTGATCTTGGACCACTTGCTCTTCGGCGTGCGCGGGGTGAACCGCTGCAGCCAGTGCTGGTCGTCGAACTTGCCCTTCTGCCCGTCGATCCAGCCGTAACACAGCGCCACATCGAGGGCCTGGGCGTAGTCCAGGGCCACGATGCCAGCGCCCTTCTTCCGCAGCTTGAGCCAGATACCTGCGGAGGTCGCGTGGTGATCGCTGAGCCAGGTCTCGAATGCCTCAGCAGACTCAAACGAGACGATCTCCATGTCCCCGGCCATCCTCGTCGTCACCCCTCCGTCGGCAGCCCGCCGAGACTACCCGCGACGACAACGTCACCACAGGGCCAGGCCGAGGGCGGCAGTGCTACCCAACAAGTGAACCAGCGTGTCACCCATCAAGCGGAGTGCGACAGCGGACGACCGCATCATTGGTGACGACCTTCCCTGCTGGCTCAGGCGCGCGGGCCGCAAGGACAAGAGGCCAGGCAGGTGGCCGTGCTAGACAGCTGCCGTGACAGCCCACCCCCGAATCGAACCGCTGACCGCCTCCGACCAGTTCCTCGTCGAGAACCTCTGGCAGTGCTACCAGCATGATCTCTCCGAGTTCCGAGGCTCGTTGCCGGGGCCTGACGGCCGCTACATGAACAGTCGCGTCGCGACCTACCTCGCATCGCGTGACCGCTCGGCCTTCCTCATCAAGGTCGACGAGGCTCCCGCCGGCTTCGTCATGATCAGGGAAGACGACGACACGCGGGTGCTGGGCGAGTTCTTCGTGGTACGGCCACTGCGTCGACAAGGCGTGGGTCGCACCGTTGCCACCGACGTGCTCAACAGCCACCCGGGCCGCTGGGAGCTCGCATTCCAGGAGGCCAACCAGCAGGCCGGCCGATTCTGGACCGACATCGCGACCCGACTCGCAGGCAACACCTGGACCGTGGCCCCGAGGCCCGTGCCAGAGCGTCCGGACTCTCCACCTGACCTCTGGCTCACCTTCGAGGTTGGACGGGCAACCGCTTCTTCCAGCTAGCCAGGTCCGGTCACCGTCGAGCCGCCGCCCCTCCGCGAGGACTTGCACGCATCAGTGGTCGCCCCGTCGCTCGATCAAGGCAACCGTTCCGGTCACGACGATCACGGCGGCGAGGCCCCAGCTGAGGTATGAGCTGAACAGCATGTCGGTTTTGGGTTGCACCCACTGTCCCGACTGGGTGTCAAAGGTTGGTCCCCAACCAGCGAAGCCGAGACCGGCAAGTATCGCCGACGGGATCACAATCAGGATGAGCGATCCACGCCCTCCCAGCAGGGCTGCGAACACCGTTGCCGCGACTCCCGGGATCGCCGCGCCTATGAGGAAGGCCGCGGACTGGAGCTTTGATGTCGCACTGGCCGACTCGCCGAAGAACGTCAGCCTTGCCCCGACTGCCTGCATCACCACGAGCCCGTAGCTCAGCAGGGCCAGCACGAGCACGGCGCCAGCTCCCCAGCTCTTGTCAGTCTCAGCCACAGTCCATGAGCATCGAGGATGCGGGTGGCATTGCGTATGAGCACACCTACTCATCTGCCGGGCCAGCGACACCGATCAGCACGCCCCCTCCGGAACTTGCCTCTACCGTCGTCGCCTCAGCCAGCGACGGGCCGGAGCGCCAGTCGCATGCCGCTCCACCTCCGGGATCTGCGACAGGACCGCGTCGTTGACCTCCCAGAACTCGCCCAGGAGCTCGTGCTCCAGCGCGGCCTCCCGCGTCAGCTTCACGCCGAGCAACGGATCATCAGCCCCCATCGCACCCCCAGTCACCAAGCTGCACGCGACCTGGCCGTGTTCACCCACAGGACCGGTCCGCGAACCGAAAGTCACATGGTCTGCGCTGAACCCCTCGTCGACCCACGTCCCCAACGTCGCGTCAATGGAGACCTCGCGCACGTCATGGTGGTACAGGAAGGCCCAGAACACCGCCCGGACCCGCTCCTCGTCCCGACCTCCCCGGTGTACACCACCCGCTTGCCGCCACAATCCGCGCAGCGCGTGACCTGCGTGCTGTACAGCACGACCCCAAGATCCAAGGGCAGATCGTGGCAGACGACCGAACCGGTTCCCGCGCGGCGGGTGTTCGTGCCGAGATCCGAAGCGCAGCTGACCGCCTACCCGACACCACCGGATGAGACCTGGCGGGTGTTCGTGAGGGCGACTGCCGCTCTCAGCGGATCGGGTCCGGCGTGGGATCGGGCACCGGCTCCTCGGTGCTGATGAGCGAGGGCGGACCGACCGCGATGCCGTCCTCCGGCTCGGGGCTGGAGGCGCGGGCGTCGGCCAGGACGTCGGCAGGGACGTGCTGCTCCAGGAACCGCCGGGCCAGCCGGGTCGACGGGTGCACCGCGATCGTGGCGACCACGATGATGCCGGCGATCAGCAGCCAGCCCGCGGCACCCCAGTTCATCGCGAGGAACGTGTAGACCGCCGGCGCCCACACCTTGCCGAGGGTGCCGCTCAGGCCGGCCGCCCCCTGGTAGGAGCCGCGCTGCCGAGGATCCATCAGCTCGGCCTCGAACGTCCAGCTGGCCGCCGAGAGGTAGAGCTCGGCCCCGGTCACGGTGACGTGCCCCAGCCAGACCAGGGCGATCGTGACCCACCCCACCGTGTCGTGGGTGGCCAGCGTGATCAGGCACGAGATGACGAAGAAGGTCGACGACACCCGGATCGCCCGCAGCGCGGTCGACTCGTTGTGGACGCCGCGTGCCGCCGCCATGGGCAGGAAGATGCACATCACCGTGTTGGTGCCGAACAGGAAGGCCAGCAGCACCCGCGGGGCGTCGGTCTGCTCGACCAGCCACAGCGGGATCACGACGTTGAGCAGCACCTGGTTGGTCCAGAACACCCCGACGAAGAAGGTCGTGAGGAGCCAGCCGGGGTTGCGCAGCGGCCCGGGGCCGGGCACCTTCACCTTGCGCTCCTCCGGGGTGCGGTCGTCGTGCGAGGCCCGCGGCAGCCGGGTGACCGCGGCGGCATTGACGAGGAAGACCACGGCGGTGAACCACGGCAGCGCGTGCAGCACGTCGTTGGAGTGGAACGCCAGCGCGATGCCGCCCATGAGCGAGCCGAGGGTGAACCCCACGTTGAGCGCGGAGTACATGTACGCACGCGACTTCACCCGCTCGTCGGGCGGCAGGACGTCGATCGTGTATGCGCCGTGCGCGGCACCCCCGAGGGCTCCGATCACCTCCATGCCAACGGCCATGGCGACGTAGCCCTTGAAGTCGGTGATGAACGGCCACAGCGCGAACATCGCTGCCTGCCCGGCCGCGCTGACGGCCCACATCTTCTTCGGCCCGAAGCGGTCGACCAGCTTGCCCATCGGCAGCGCCGCCAGGAACGCCGCGATCCCGGCGAAGGTCAGGCCGAGGCCGACCTGGGCGGCGGACAGCCCGACGATCTGCGTGAAGAACACCGCCGAGCCAGTCATGAAGGTGCCCTCGCCCAGGGCGAAGAGCAGTGACTGGACGGAGAGCCGTCCGGCCAGGGGCGACGGGGGGCGCACGTGGCGGAGGGCGTCGTCGAGAGTCACCCGGAGATTCTCCGGGTCCCGCTGCCTGGTGTCGCGCCAATTTACGGCGTTCTGAAGGATGTGGGGTGACCTCACAGCGCCGGCACGGCATGATCCTGGGAAGACGGATCCGAGCTGCGGGGGTGCCGGCATGGATGACGAGACGGTGGGCTCCGCCTACACGACCCGGCCGCTCACTGCTGACACGTGGGACGACTTCGCCAGGCTCGTGGAGGCCAACAACGGGGTCTGGGGCGGCTGCTGGTGCATGGGCTTCCACCCCGAAGGGGTCGGCCAGGGCAGCACCGCCTCCCAGAACCGCGACGCCAAGCACGCACACGTGCGCAAGGGCACGGTCCACCAGGTCCTGGTGTACGACGGCGACGAGTGTGTCGGCTGGTGCCAGTTCGGCCCACCGGCGGAGCTTCCCACGATCAAGAACCCCACGGCATACGACGCCGGGCTGACCGAGCTGCCGGACTGGCGGATCGGCTGCATCTTCACCGGCAGGGGACATCGGCGCAGCGGGGTCGCGCGGGCAGCGGTGACCGCCGCGCTTGCGGCGATCGAGGAGGCCGGCGGCGGGCTCGTCGAGGCATACCCCGAACAGGTCGAGGGCCGGGAACCGCAGCGCGGCGCCTATTTCCACACCGGGCCGGAGAACCTGTTCGAGGCGTTCGGGTTCGAGCGCGACCGACGCATCGCCAAGTGGCGCTGGGTGATGCGTCGACGCGTCTGACCCCGGGCGACGATGGCGGCTCGGCCAACACCCGGTCCCTGACGTGGCCGCGGTCAGGAGCTCGTGAGGATGACCAGCTGTTGGGTCGCCCGGGTCATCGCCACGTAGCGGTCGACCGCTGCCTCGATGCCGGTGCCGAACGCCTGCGGGTCGACGAGGACGACCAGGTCGAACTCGAGCCCCTTGACCAGCTCCGGGCTCAGCGACTGGACACGGGGCGTCGCCGTGGACGTGGGGTCACCGATGACGCAGGCGACGCCCTCGGGGTGCGCGGTGAGCCAGGCCAGCAGGATCGCGTCGCGCTCCGTGGTGGATCCGTGCACGACCGGGATGCCGCTCTCGCGGATGGAGGTCGGCACGTTGGCGTCCGGGAGCGCGGCCCGGATGACCGGCTCGGCCTCGGCCATGACCTCCTCCGGCGTCCGGTAGTTGATGGTCAGGGACGCCAGGGTGGTGTGGTCGAGCCCGATCCGTTCGAGGCGTTCCTGCCACGACTCCGTGAACCCGTGCCGGGCCTGGGCCCGGTCCCCGACGATGGTGAAGCTGCGGGACGGGCAGCGCGTCAGGAGCATCTGCCACTCCGCGTCGGTCAGCTCCTGGGCCTCGTCCACGACCACGTGCGCGAACGGCCCGGCGAGCAGGTCGGGGTCGGCCCCGGGCATCGCATCCTCGTCGACGAGGTTCCGCCGCAGGTCCGGGTGGCGCAGCATCGACATGACGTGCATCTCGGAGTCGTCCGTGGCGATGAGGTGGTCGATGACCCGGCTCATCTCCTCGCGCTCCGCCCGCAGCACCGCCTCGCGCTGCCGTTGACGCCGCGACGCCTCCGGGTCGCCCAGCCGCAGCCGTGCCGCGTCGAGCAGCGGCAGGTCCGACACCGTCCACGCCTGGGTGTCCGCGCGCTGGAGCCGGCGGACCTCGTCGGTGCCGAGCCCGGGGGCGCACCGGCGCAGGTAAGCGGGGACCGACCACAGGTCGCCGACGAGGTCGGTTGCCTCCAGCATCGGCCAGGCGCGGTGCAGGGCGGTGCGCAGCTCGCGGTTCTGCTCCAGCGACCGGCGGACCTGCTCGGGTGAGGCCTCCTCGACGTCGTGCTTGTCGACCAGGATCGTGAGCAGCTCCTCCCAGACCTGGTGGCGGGCCTCGTTGTGCGGGGTGCCGGGCTCGGGCGCGGCGAACGCCTCGGCCCAGTCGTCCGCGCTCAGCCAGACGTCGCCCCACGGGGTCTCGACCTCCATCCCCTGGCGGGGTGGCTCCTCGTAGAGGCGGACGGCCGGCTCGATCGCCGTGACCATGTCCGCGGTCGCCTTCAGCCGCGCGACCTCCGGGTCGGTCTCGGGCGGCGCCGTGGCTCCCTCCGGGACGAGGTCGCGCAGGGTGCAGGTCTGCACGCCCTCCTCGCCCAGGCTGGGCAGCACGTCGGAGACGTAGGCGAGGTAGGGCTCGTGCGGGCCGACGAACAGCACGCCGCCGCGGCGGTGCCCCAGGCGCGGGTCGGAGTACAGCAGGTATGCGGTCCGGTGCAGTGCGACGACGGTCTTGCCGGTGCCCGGACCGCCGTCGACGACCAGGGCGCCGCGGGACCCGGCGCGGATGATGGCGTCCTGGTCGGCCGCGATGGTGCCGAGCACGTCGCGCATCCGGGCCGACCGGGAGCCGCCCAGGCTGGCGATGAAGGCCGAGTCGTCGTCGAGGGCGGCGTGCTGCGTTGCCCGGCCCGGGGTGAACACCTCGTCCCAGTAGTCGCTGACGCGCCCGCGGGTCCAGCGGTACCGGCGGCGGCTGACCAGGCCCATCGGGTTCGCGTGGGTCGCGCCGAAGAACGGCTCGGCCGCGGGAGAGCGCCAGTCGATCAGCAGCCGACGTCCCGCGCTGTCCTGGAGGCCCAGCCGCCCGACGTACACGGGCTCGGAGTCGTCGGCGCCGACCATGCGGCCCAGGCACAGGTCCAGCCCGAAGCGGCGCAGGGTGCGCAGGCGGGCGGTCAGCCGGTGGACCTCCGTGTCCCGCTCCATCGCGTGCTGACCCGAGCCGCCGGGCGCGCTGCGCGCCGCGTCGAGCCGGCCGGACAGCTCGGCGATCGTGCTCTCGAGGCTCTGCGCGATGGCCGCGAAGTGCTCCTCGTCCCCGGCGACCAGCGCCGGGTCGGCCTTGTGCGTCAGGCGTTCAGGAAGGTCGAAGGCGCTGGTGCGCACAGGGTCCACGTGATCAGCTCCGATCAAAGCAGCAGAGTCGCGGCCACCGTCACCCCGTCGGTGCGATTCGCGCAGAGGCATGGCGCCACCCCCAGGTCCGTTGGTTCTGGCCTCGGCCGGCGATTGTGAAGCACGACCGGGGCCTTGCCGCAAGGCCCCCGGTGCGTTATACGTTGGTAGTGGAGAGGGCGAGCCCTCTCCTTTTTCATGCCGCGACAGGGCCTGCCTTTCAGGCCAAAGCGACCCGGCGCCGTGCGACGAGCCGTGGCGGTGGACGCGACACCTCGCCGCAGTGACCATGGGGATGAAGGACGCTGTTCCAGCCCTGACCCGAAGGGGTGGCCATGGCGACGCTGCGCTTTGGTGCCTACCAGTACCAGCACCTCCCCCTGGACCAGCTCACCGAACGCTGGCGCGAGGCCGAGCGACTCGGCTTCGACGTGCTGTGGAACTGCGACACCCTGGTCGAGCCCGACCGGCCCCGGCACCTGATGTTCGACGGGCCGGCGACGTTGACGCTCATGGCCGAGCGGACGCGCACGATCCGGATCGGCACGCTCGTGACCAGCCTCTATTTCCGCCATCCCGCGACCTTCGCCAAGTCCGCGACGACGATCGACCACCTCAGCTCGGGCCGGCTCGAGGTCGCCCTGGGCGTGGGGGACCCCTCCGCCGGTCCCGCCGCCCTCGGCATCCACTGGACGACGGCCGAGCAGGTCTCCCGGTTCGCCGAGTTCGTGCGCCTCATCGACCAGCTGCTCACCCACGAGGTCAGCGACTTCGACGGGACCTACTACACCTGCACCGGCGCGGAGACCATCCCGCAGCCGCTGCCGCGGCCCCCCCCACCCCAGACCATCGCCCCCCACGGGCCGCGGATGCTGGCGATCGCCGCCCGGAACGCCGACTCGTGGAGCTCCTGGGGAGGCTACGACGTCACCACCGAGGCCGACTTCTTCCGGGTGACCGCCGAGCGCTGCCGCCGGTTCGACGACCTGTGCGTCGCTGCTGACCGGGACCCGGCCACCATCCGCCACTCCGTGGTCTGCTTCCCGCCGCTGACGCCGTGGGAGTCGACCGCCTACTTCGTGGACATGGTCGGCCGGATGCGCGAGGTGGGAGTCGACGAGTTCGTCCTCTACTGGCCCCGGAACTGGCGACCGGAGGCCCTCCACGAACAGCAGGTCTTCGAGCAGGTCACGGCCGAGACGATCCCCGCGCTCCGTGCGGGCTGACCTGTCCGGGCCACAGACCAGGCGGGTATGCCGCGTGGCTGAGCACGCGGCATACCCGCCTTGGGTTTGGTGACAGTGACCGGCGTCAGGGAGCGGGATACGCCTTCGGGAGGCGCATGCCGCGCTCGGCCATGATCTGCCGGACGTGGTTGGGGTAGTTGGTGATGATGCCGTCGACCCCCATGTCCATCAGCGCCTTGATGGTGGCGTTGTCGTCGCACGTCCAGGGGATGACCTTGAGCCCGCGGGCGTGGGCCTCGCTGATCATCTGCTTGTCCGGGTAGAACCGGAAGCCGGGGTCGCCGACCTTGCCGTTCTGCGGGAAGCCGTAGTTGGGCGACAGTGCGGTCAGGCCCGGCACCGCGGCCTCGGCCGCCTTGACGAAGTCGCCGCCGTAGGTGTCCGCGTCGACTCCACCGAGCCACGGGGAGGCGCCCGGCTTGCCGACCTCGAGGAAGTCGTAGTTCGTCAGCGCCACGAGCGGCCACCTCGGCGCGAGGGTGTGCATCAGCTTGAGCGCGCCCCAGTCGAAGGACTCGATGGTGACCTGGCGCTCGATGCCCGAGGCGTGGATCTCCTCATAGACCCGCCGGACGAACTGCCCCCGCGGCGCGGTCTGCTCCGGCGAGCCGGCCTCCACCTTGGTCTCGATGTTCAGCTTGACCTGGTTGGCGTGGTAGGCCTTGACCAGGTTGAGGACATCCTTGAGCTCGGCCATGCGCCAGCCCTTGACCTGCTCCTGCTCGGGGAAGCCGGGCAGCTGCTGGTAGCCGCAGTCCATCGTCTTGATCTCGGCCAGGGTCAGGTCCTTGATGTACTTGCCCACGTAGGGGTACATCGGGTCACCGGGAAATGCCGGGGCGGTGTCCTGGCACTTCTGCGAGCTGATCTGGCGGTCGTGGTTGACGACGACCTTGTCGTCCTTGGTGATGTGCGTGTCCAGCTCCAGCGTGCTGACACCGAGGCGCAGGGCCTTGGCAAAACCCGGCAGCGACTCCTCGGTGGTCATGCCGATGCCACCGCGGTGGGCCTGAAGGTCGAACTGGGTCTTCTGCGGCTGGACTCCAGGACCGCCGGTCTCGGGAGTGGCCTGGGCAACGGCCGAGGCGGACAGGCACAGGCCGGCCACGCTGACGGCCGTGGCAACAACTCGTAGGGCTCTCATGCGCCGGACGCTAGGAGCCGCACACAACGACCTCACGGACTCCGGGTGAACGCGACGAGGCCTGGCGGTGCCGACCGTCCGAGGTCAGACCGACCAGTCGGCAGACGCTGTGCCGGCCGCAGGACCCCGCGAGGGTCACCATCCCGGACCGTCAACGTGAGCCGGCTCTTGCGGGTGTGTAGCAACGCGACACCCAGAGTTCCCGGACAGCCTCGACCTGCTCAGCCGGTGACATGGACGTCACCTCGAGGCTCACGTCGACCGCCGGCGGGTCGGCCACGTGCAGCTCATGCAGCGCCTCGAACTCCTCGGACGTGATGTGCATCGGGCGCAGGGAAGCGCGGCGCCTGGCCTCCTCGCGCGAGAGGGTCAGGTGGACGAGCACGACATCGGGAAGCAGCCTGCGATAGAGCCTCGCTGTCTCCGGGGTGAGGACGTCGGCAACGATGGCGGCGAACCCGTGCTTGGTGAAGGACTTCGCCAGGGCACAGGCGTTACGCACGCCCAGCGCCTGCTGGCGGAGCCCCTCCTCTCCCGCCCACGGAGCTGCCCCGCCGGTCTTCACCAGCTGCCGGATGTCATCGACGTCGATGAACGCACATCTCGGCGTGCTGTCCGACAGTGCCAAAGCGGTCGCGCCCTTCCCTGCCGCCGGGCCGCCGGTGAGTACCAGCACCGGCTTCGCTGCATTGTCCTCGCGCATGCCTCACTCTGGCACGAGCTACTCGCATGCTTGGTGAGGTCGGCTAGCGAACGGCGTCCAGCTGCCGCTTGGTCAGCACCGACAGCATCTGCACGCCGACCTCCGACAACGGGTGGATCTCACCGTCGAACCGGTCGATGGCGCAGACCACCGTGTCGACCTGCGCCTCCCTGCGCCGCAGCTCCTCCGCCGCTGCCCGGGCTGCGCCACCGGTGCTGATCACGTCCTCGACCAGCACCACCCGCCGGCCTGCGACCTCGGCGCCCTCGATGAGCTGGCACGTGCCGTAGGTCTTGGCCTGCCTGCGCACCAGCCCCAGGGGCAGCCCGGTCAGCGAGCTCAGCACCGTGGCAATCGGCACCCCACCGAGCTCCAACCCACCCAGGACCTGCGTGTCGGAGGGCAGCAGCGTGACCATGGCCTCGGCCACCCGACGCAGCAGCAGCGGGTCCGCCTCGAACCGGTACTTGTCGAAGTACTCCTGCGAGACGGCCCCGGAGCGCGGGGTGAACTCCCCCGTCAGCCGGCACCGGGCATCGACCTCGCGGGCCAGGTCCGTCAGCGCGTCAGTGAGCATGCCGCGATGCTGCCACGCCGAAGCCCGCCTCGCCCCTGAGCAGACTCGCGTTTCCCCCTGCGGGCCGCCGTGGCCGGCGATGTTCACCCGGTCGTCAGCCGTCAGTGGGCCTCGATCACCGCGGCGAGCAGGAAGTAGGGCACGACCACGGCGACGGCCAGCGCCAGGGCGACCAGCCCCACCGACCGCTCTGCGCGCGAGCGCACCGACCACAGACCGACCACCGACGCCAGGAACATCACGAAGAAGCCCAGCCGGACCACGCTGTTGACGGCGTTGCCGGCGGCCAGGGTGGTGGTCTGGACGTACGACGGCACGATCGTCAGGGCCAGGCCGAGCCCGAACGTCCCGAGCGCCGACCAGCCCCAGCGGGTTCTCGGCAGGAACGTGAACGACCGGCCGCGCCCCCACACCCATCCCATCACCGCGACCACCAGGGCCAGGCCGAGCGAGACGAATCCGAGGTAGTAGAACAGCCCGCGCAGCTCGTCACTGCCCAGGAAGAACACCGGCACCACGAGCGCCGCGCCCGCCACGGCCAGCCCACCTGAGATCCGGCGCCACGGCGCCCGCCGCCGGGATGGGTTCCCGTGCCCCGCAGCCAGGTTCGTCGGTGTTGCGTCCATGGCGGCCTCCATCCGGTCAGTGCGGCAGCCCCAGCCTCGTGGGGGCGCCGGTGCTGCCGTCAGGGGCAACGGTCCTGACCGGACCGCGGGGGTGTGCCCTATGGCGGGCTCCGGCGGTCAGGCCGAGGGCACGGGCTGCGGGGGCGGCGGGCCGACGTAGCGCGAGGAGGGCCGGATGATCTTGCTGTCCAGGGCCTGCTCGAGCACGTTGGCGCTCCAGCCGATGACCCGCGCGACGGCGAAAGTCGGCGTGAACATGGCCCGCGGCAGGGCGCACAGCTCCATCACCACCCCGGCGTAGAACTCGACGTTGGTGTGCAGCTCGCGGCCGGGCTTGAGCTCGGCCAGGACGGACAGCACCCCGTGCTCGACCTCCTCGACGAACTCGACGAGGCGCTCGGCCTCCGGCCGGCCGGTCGCCAGGCCCCGGGCGACGCCCTTGAGCATCCGCGAGCGGGGGTCCTCGGTGCGGTAGATCGGGTGGCCGAAGCCCATGATCCGGTCGCCGGACTCCACCGCGGCCCGCACCCACGGGTCGATCCGGTCGGCCGACCCGATGGCGTCCAGCGTGTCCAGGGCCCGGCTCGGCGCCCCGCCGTGCAGCGGCCCTGACAACGCGCCCAGCGCCCCCACCACGCACGCCGCGACGTCGGCCCCGGTCGAGGCGATGACCCGCGCGGTGAACGTCGAGGCGTTGAAGCCGTGGTCGACGGTGAGCACGAGGTACTGCTCGACCGCCCGCGCCGCGGCCGGCTCCGGCTGCTGCCCGGTGATCATCCACAGGTAGTTCGCCGCGTGCCCCAAGTCGTCGCGCGGGGGCACCGGGTCCAGGCCGGCGGCGAGCCGGTGCAGCGCCGCGAGGATCGTGGGCACGGGCGCGGCGAGCGCCACGGCGTCGGCGCGGCGCTCGGCGGGGGTGAGGTCGTACACCGCGCGCCTCCCCCGGGCCGCCCCGAGCCAGGACACGGCGGTGCGCAGCCCGGTCATCGGGTCCCCGCTCGCGGCGACCAGGGGCAGCGCCTCCCACAGGTCCTGCGGCAGGTGACGCGCCGCCGCGACCTCGGCCGCGAACCGGGTCCGCTCCTGCGCGTCGGGCAGCCGGCCCTCGAGCTGGAGGTGCCAGACGTCCTCGAGCGAGCGGCGCTCGGCCAGCTCGACGGCCGAGTACTGCCGGTAGTGGTAGAACCCCTCGCGCCCGCGCACCGTGCCCAGGGCGGTGTCGGTCACCACCACGCCCTTGAGCCCCCGGGGGACCTCGACCAGCTCGTCCTGCAGCGCGGTCATCACGCTCTCCTGCCTCGTCCGCCGCCGGCCCCACTGCCGGCGGTCAGCAGCACTGTGCGCCTGTCGATCAACGGTCGTCAACGTTGATACAGTCAATGTATGTCGACCCCGGACCCCCGCGACCAGCTCACCTCCCGCCAGGTGGCCGACCGGCTCGGCGTACGCCTGGAGACCGTCTACGCCTACGCCAGCCGGGGCCTGCTGACGAGCACCCGGGCCCCCAACGGCCGCGGCAGCGTCTTCGACCGGGCCGAGGTCGACGCCCTGCGGGACCGCGGCCGCCGGGATCGACCGGCCGGCACCCCGTCCTGGCGCGGGCCCGTCGTCGACACCGACACCACGCTCATCGAGGACGGGCACCTCTGGTTCCGCGGGGTCGACGCCGTGGACCTGGCCGGGAGCCTGCCGTTCGAGCACGCCGCGTCGTGGCTGTGGACCGGCGAGGTCGACCCCACCCTCTTCCAGGCACCGGACATCCCGCTGCGGGCGGCCACCCGCGCGGTCCGGTCACTGCCTGACACCGCCGACCTCGTGGGCCGGCTGCGGGTCGCCGTGGCCGCGGCGGGTGCGGTCGACCCCCGCCGCTACGACACCCGTGGGCTTGCCGCGATCGGCACCGCCGGCGGGCTGGTGACGCTGATGGTCGACTCCCTGCCCCGGCTCGGCGAGGCCCCGGAGCCGGACGCTCCCCTGGCCCGCCGGCTCTGGGCCGCGCTGTCCCCCATGCCGCCCACCACGCAGCTGCTCCGCTGCCTCGACGCCGCCCTGGTCCTGCTGATGGACCACGGCCTCGCCGTCTCGACCGTCGCCGCCCGGACCGCGGCCTCGGTGCGGGCCCACCCCTACGCCGTCGTGGCCACCGGGCTGTCCGCGATGGAGGGGCCGCTGCACGGCGCCGCGAGCACGCTGGCCCACAGCACCCTGCGCGACGCGCTCGAGACCGGCGCCGCGGCCGTGGTCGCCGACCACCTGCGCACCGACCGGCCCGTGCCCGGCTTCGGCCACCAGCTCTACCCCGAGGGCGACCCGCGCGCGAGCGCCCTGCTGGCCCTGCTGGCCTCCGAGCGGCGCGCGAAGGCGGTCACCCACGCGGTGCGCGACCTCACCGCCGAGCTGGGCGACCACCCCAATGTCGACCTCGCCCTGGCGGCCCTCGCGGTGACCGCCGACATGCCGCGCACGGCCGGAGAGGTCATCTTCGCCATCGCCCGCTCGGTCGGCTGGGTGGCCCACGCCCTGGAGGAGTACGACGAGACCCCGCTGCGGTTCCGGGGGCATGGTCGCTACCGCGGCCCGCAGCCCCCGCAGCCGGTGCCCACCGCCTGAGCACACCGGCCCCGTCCTGCTAGCCTCCTTGTGGCAAAGGAGTTGCAACAAGGAGCTCTGATGATGCCCGTGTTCGAGGCCGTCGCCGCCGTGGACGCCGCCGACCCCGCCCTGCGCCAGGCGCTCCTGCAGCTGTGGGTGGACGTCACCAACGCCGGGGGCGCCGTCGGCTTTACCGCACCCGCGCCTGCGGACGCGGTCGCCGCGAGCCTGGACGCCGCCCTGGCGCGGGTCGCGGACGGCCCCGACGCGCTCGGCGTCGTCCGGGACGGGGAGCAGGTCGTCGCGATGGGCTTCCTCGTCGTCCGCGGCTCGCCCCTGTGCCGCCACTGGAGGACGGTCCTGCGCGTGATGGTCCACCCGACGCATCAGGGCACCGGCACCGGACTGGTGCTCATGCAGGGCCTGCACGACCTCGGGCGCGCGCTCGGGCTGGAGCACCTGCAGCTGACGGTCCGCGACGGCCACGGCCTCGAGGCCTTCTACGCCCGCTCCGGCTACTCCGTGGTCGGGCGGCACCCGGGTGCGGTCCGGGTGGGCCCGGGGGACGACCGCGACGAGGTCATGCTGGTCGCGCCGCTGCGCTGAC
>NZ_JBTCWL010000067.1:0-19753 GCF_054325275.1 Oryzihumus sp. | reverse complement strand
GCGCATGCCCTCGGTGAGCTCGAGCTCGAGGCCGAAGGTGTTGCTCTCCTCGACGGTGATGACGCCTTCCTTGCCGACCTTGTCCATGGCCTCGGCGATCATCTCGCCGATCTGGGGGTCAGCAGCGGAGATCGAGGCGGTGGAGGCGATCTGCTCCTTGGTCTCGACGTCCTTGGCCATCGTCAGCAGCTGGGCGGAGACGGCCTCGACGGCCTTCTCGATGCCGCGCTTGAGGGCCATCGGGTTGGCGCCCGCGGCGACGTTGCGCAGACCCTCGCGCACCAGCGCCTGGGCCAGGACCGTGGCGGTCGTGGTGCCGTCACCGGCCACATCGTCGGTCTTCTTGGCAACTTCCTTGACGAGCTCGGCGCCGATCTTCTCGTACGGCTCCTCGAGCTCGATCTCCTTGGCGATGCTCACACCGTCGTTGGTGATCGTGGGGGCGCCCCACTTCTTCTCCAGCACGACGTTGCGGCCCTTGGGACCGAGGGTCACCTTGACGGCGTCGGCGAGGGTGTTCATACCCCGCTCGAGACCGCGGCGAGCCTCCTCATCGAAAGCGATGATCTTGGCCATTCGGGTGGTTCCTCCCACGCGAAAATCTTCGGGTGACCGCCGGACGCCCGCGACGGACGGACCGGGTCCGGCAGCTCACGTCGCTGCGTTCGCCGGTCCTCGACAGACGGTCGAGATTGTCACTCTCGGGATGAGAGTGCTAACCCAATGATTAGCACTCGACCCCACCGAGTGCAAATGCCCTGACGGCCCCCTCAGCGCTCGCCGGACGGCCGGTCGATGACGTCGCGCATCGCTGCGTCGGCCTCGGACGCGGCCGGGTCCTCGAGGTCGCGCACGAACACCGCCGTCAGCGTGAGCGCCGACTCCGCACGGACCTGCTCCAGCAGGTCCCGCCAGGCCCACAGGTTGGGGTGGTCGTACGCCGTGCAGGCCTCCGCCGGGGCGAGGGTCTCGGCCGCGGTGCGCAGCTGGTCGAGGGTCAGGTCGTAGGTGGCGGTGCCGCCCTGGTGCCCGATGACCTTGGCGAGGACGACCGCAGGCAGCGGGTGCGAGCCGTCGGCGTTGACGTGCGGGAAGCCGACCTCGCGCGAGTCGGACCCGGCACCGATGCCCACGGCATACGCAGCGGGGTCGGTCCACCCGGGGATCGTCGCGGCGAGCGACTCCCGGACCGCTCGCAGGCCTTCGGGGGTGCTCCAGTCCACGACGTCGCTCATAACCGCCACCCTTGCACGACAGGCAGGCCCGGGCATGACAGAGCCCGCCGGGCGGCGTGCCGGGCGGGCTCGGTCGGTGGGGTCAGAGCTGGACGCCGAGGCGGCGGGCCGAGCGGGCCCGCTGGCGGCTCGCGCGCAGGCGGCGCAGGCGCTTGATGAGCATCGGGTCGGCCTCGAGGGCGGCCGGGCTGTCGATCAGGGCGTTGAGCACCTGGTAGTAGCGCGTCGCGCTCATGTCGAACAGCTCACGGATCGCCTGCTCCTTGGCGCCGGCGTACTTCCACCACTGGCGCTCGAAGGCGATGATCTCGCGGTCCCGCTCGCTCAGCTCCTCGGCGGACGTCGGGGTGACCTCTGCTGCGGCGCTCATGCGACCCTCCCGTGGCTCGTCGTGCGGGTTCATCGTACCGGCCGAATCACAGCAGTGTCATTCACTCGGGCGGGTCCGGCGAGGCTCGTGCGGCGCCGTCCGGGACTCATGCCGGGTCCGCCATCGAGTCCAGGATCGCGGCGATGTCGTCCTCGGTGGTGTTGGGGTTGACGATGGCGAACCGCGCCACCGTCTCCCCCTCGTGCGAGGTCGGCACCACGAAGGCGAACTCCTCGGCGAGGATCCGGTCGCTCCACGCGTGGTAGTCGGCCGGGGTCCAGCCCAGCCGGCGGAACACGATCACCGACAGGTCGGGCTCGAGCAGCGCCTCGAGGTGGTCGCGCCGCTCGATCTCCGCGGCGGCGAAGCGGGTGACCTCCAGCGTCCGCTCGATCGCGGCGCTGTAGGCGCGGGTGCCGTGCGCGGCCAGGGAGAACCAGAACGGCAGGCCGCGGGCGCGCCGGGTCAGGCCGACCGCGTAGTCGGTGGGGTTCCACTCCGGCGCCTCGGTGAGCACGTCGAGGTAGGACGCCTTCTGCGTGTGCGCGGCGCGGGCCAGCGCCGGCTCGCGGTAGAGCAGCGCGCAGCAGTCGAACGGCGCGAACAGCCACTTGTGCGGGTCGACGATGAAGGAGTCGGCGTGCTCGATGCCCGCGTAGAGGTGGCGCACGCTCGGCGCCGCCAGGCCGGCGCCGCCGTAGGCCCCGTCGACGTGGAACCAGATGCCGAACTCGCGGCACACCTCGGCGACGGAGGCGAGGTCGTCGACGATGCCGAAGTTGGTGGTGCCGCACGTCGCGACGACGGCGAAGAACTGCTCGGGCCCCTCGGCCTCGAGCACGCGGCGCAGGTTGTCCCCGGTCAGCCGCTGGCGCTCGTCGACCTGGACGCCCACGAGGTCGGCGTCCATGACGTCGCACGCGGACTTGATCGAGGAGTGGGCGCTGACCGTGCCCGCCACCTTGTTGGGCCGCGGCCCCTCGCCGGTATGCCGTGCCCGCGCCGTCGCGCGCGCCGCCACCAGGGCGGAGAGGTTGCCGACGGTCCCTCCGGGCACGAACACCCCGCCGGCCTGGGGCGGCAGCCCGGCGAGGTCGGCGATCCAGCGCAGCGCCTGGTTCTCGGCGTGGACGGCGCCGGCACCCTCGAGCCACGACCCGCCGTAGATCGAGGACGCGCCGACGACGAGGTCGAACAGCGTCGCGGCCTCGGTCGGGGCGCACGGGATGAAGGAGAGGTAGCGCGGGTGGTCGGTGGAGATGCACGCCGGGGCCAGGTCCTCCTCGAACAGCCTCAGCGCGGGCAGGCCACCCATGCCGTCGGGGGTGATCGTCTCGCCGGCGACCACGTCGAGCTGCTCCTTGGTCCGCGGACCGTCCAGCGGCACCGGGTCGAGCCGCAGCCGCTCCTCGGCGTACTTGAGGATCGCCTGACCGAGCTCCTCGGTCGTCTCATCGAAGCCATGCACGGCCGCGAGTCTAGGTGGCCAGCGGCGATGCCTCCGCATGCCGCCGGATCCGGGCGACGAGCACCGCGGCCGTTCCGGGCCGCCACCGCGGCCGAAGTGACGTGACGATCGTCGGTTGGACACCCCGCCGACGGCTGCCACGCTGGCCCCATGAGCACCGACTGGGTGGAGGTGGGCGACCGCTGCTGGGTGCGCCGGTACTCACCCTGGGACGTCTCGAGCGGCGTGGTCGCCGGGGACGACGGCCTGCTGGTCATCGACACCCGGGCGGACACCGCGCAGGGTCGCGAGCTGGCGGCGCACGTGCGCGCGCTGTCCTCCCTGCCGGTGCTCGCGGTCATGAACACCCACGCCCACTTCGACCACCTCGGGGGCAACGCGGCGTTCCCGGGCTGCCCGGTGGTGGCCCACGCGGCGGTGCCGCTGGCGCTGGAGCGGGGCGCTCCCGAACCCGAGGCGCCGCTGTCCACGGAGGAGAAGGTGCCTCCGGACACCGTGTTCGCCCACCGGTGGGACCTCGACCTCGGTGGCCGCGAGGTGCAGGCCACCCACCTGGGGCGCGGGCACACCGACGGGGACGCGGTCCTGCTGGTGCCCGACGCCGACGTCGTCTACGCCGGCGACCTGGTGGAGCAGTCCGGTCCGCCGTCGTTCGGCCCGGACTGCTGGCCACTGGAGTGGGGGCCCACGCTCGAACGGCTCGCGAGCATGCTCGACCCGGTGACCAACGTGGTCCCCGGCCACGGGGACGTGGTCGACGTCGACTTCGTCACCCAGCAGGCCCGTGACGTGACCGACGTGGCCGAGCACCTGCGCCTGCTGGTCGCCGCCCACGTCCCCGAAGCCGATGCACTCTCCCGGGGGCCGTGGCCGTTCCCGGTGGCGGGGCTGGCCGTGGCGGTCCACCGCGGCTACCGGCACCTCGGGGCCGGCCACGCCGGCCACCCCGGCTGACCGGACCGGGCTCCGGGGCCGGCCCTCGGGTCACCTAGATTGACGACCGTGCCCGTCGCCAAGCCCCTGACCGAGCTGGTCCACCCCACCTGGACCGAGGCGCTGCAGCCCGTCTCCGCGGAGGTGACCCGGCTGGGCGACTTCCTGCGTGCGGAGGTGGCCTCCGGCCGCGGATACCTGCCGGCCGGCGAGCACGTGCTGCGCGCCTTCAGCCGCCCGCTTGACGACGTCAAGGTGCTCATCGTGGGCCAGGACCCCTACCCCACGCCCGGGCACGCGGTCGGCCTGTCCTTCTCGGTGGCCCCCGAGGTGCGGCCGGTGCCGCGCAGCCTGCAGAACATCTACGCCGAGATGGGCACCGACCTCGGCCTGCCGACCCCGTCCAACGGCGACCTCTCCCCCTGGGCCGACCAGGGGGTGCTGCTGCTCAACCGGGTGCTGACCGTGCGCCCCGGTGCCGCGGGCAGCCACCGCGGCAAGGGCTGGGAGACCGTGACCGCCCAGGCGATCCAGGCGCTGGTCGAGCGCGGCGGTCCGCTCGTGGCGATTCTGTGGGGACGCGACGCGCGCAACCTGGGCCCCTCGCTCGGGCAGGTGCCGCGGATCGAGAGCGCCCACCCCTCGCCCCTCTCGGCCCGGGGCGGGTTCTTCGGGTCGCGGCCCTTCAGCCGCGCCAACGAGCTGCTCGCCGCCCAGGGCGCCGGGCCCGTCGACTGGAGGCTCGCGTGACCTGGTCCCGCTACGTGGCCATCGGCGACTCGTTCACCGAGGGCATGAGCGACCCTGACCCTGAGCGCGACAACGCCTACATCGGGTGGGCCGACCGGCTCGCCGCGCACCTGGCGCTGGAGGCCCGCAAGCAGGAGCAGGGCTTCGGCTACGCCAACCTCGCGGTGCGCGGGCGCCTGCTCGACGACATCGTCGGGCGGCAGCTGGACGAGGCGCTGGCCCTGGAGCCCGACCTGGTCAGCATCGTCGGCGGGGGCAACGACATCCTGCGCCCGCGGGCGGACATCGACGGCCTCGCCTCCCGGCTGGAGGACGCGGTCGCGCGGATCCGGGCCACCGGCGCCGACGTGCTCATGGCCACGCCGGTGGACCCGCGTGAGGCGCCCCTGGTCAAGATGACCCGGGGTCGGGCGGCCACCTACGTCGCACATATCTGGTCGATCGCGCGGCGGCACGAGGCGTTCGTCATCGACCAGTGGGGCATGCACGCGCTGCGGGACTGGCGGCTGTGGGCCTCCGACCGGATCCACATGACCACCGAGGGGCACCGCCGGGTGGCCCTCAACGCGTTCACCACGCTGGGCTTCGAGCCGGACGACACCGAGTGGGCCACGCCGCTGCCGCCGGCCCCGCCGATCGGCCGGGCCGACTCCTTCCGCGAGAACGTGCGGTGGGCCCGGGAGTATGTCGCCCCCTGGGTGCAGCGCCGGCTGCGCGGGCAGTCCTCAGGAGATGCCCTCACCGCCAAGCGGCCGACCATCACGCCGTTCGAGGGCTGACAGCCGGGCGTCGATGTGGCGCTGCAGGTCGACCACGGCCTGCCGCAGGTCGCCGAGGCTGGCCGCCTGCTCGTCGCGCATCAGCTCGATGTTCCACGTGCCGCCCGGCTCCAGGGACGCCTTGCGCACCTCGTTGGGGCCATCAGCACCCTGGTGGTGCAGGGCGCTCATGATCTCGTGGTCGCGCAGCCCGATGCGGTGCACGGCCTTCTCGTCCACCTTGCCGTGGGTGACCAGCACGGTCGGGCTGCCCTGGAACAGCCACGTCGAGCGTGGACCCATCAGCGCGACCCGGTCCATCAGGGCGTTGAACAGCACCAGCACCGCGGCGCCGAGCAACCCTCCGATGAGGGAGTTGTCCGGGCCGATGATGGCGTTCTGGACCACGTTGCTCAGCAGCAGCACGACCACCAGGTCGAAGGAGTTGAGCTGGGCCATCATCCGCTTGCCGGCCACCCGGATGAGGACGCCGATGAACAGGTAGACCACGACGGTCCGGATGACCTTCTCCGCCGGCGGGATCTCGAACGTGAACATGTCCTGCCACATCGAGCTCTGGCCCGAGGCCAGGACGACCCCACCGATGAGTGCACTGCCAGCCACGCTGCTCGCCTCCCTGCCTGGTCGTCGCCGGCCGCGACGCTCCGCCGGCCACGGTATGCCGTGTGGCTCAGTCCGGTCGCGCCTCCACGCCGGAGAGCAGCACCCGGAGGAGCTGGTTGAGCTGGGAGCGCTGGTGGTCGCTGAGCCTGGCAAGGAACTCGGTCTCGAGCCGGATGCCGACCTCGCTCGCCGCCTCCCACATGGCCCGCCCGGCCGGCGTGATGCGCACGAGGACCCGGCGCCGGTCGAGCGGGTCCACCTCACGGGTGATGTGACCTGCCTCCTCGAGGCGGTCGAGGCGGCTGGTCATCCCGGCCCGGGTGACCTGGCACTTCTCTGCGATGAGGGCTGGCGTGGCCTCGAGGGAGGACAGCTCGAGCGAGACCACCGTCTGGAGGGTCTGCACGTCAGCCGGGGTCACGCCCCGCTCTGCCCACGCCGCCGTCTTCTCCTGCTTGAGCAGCCAGAGGAGCCGCTGCATGCGGGTGATGACGCCCTCGACCTCGGCGTCGAGCTGGGGCAGCGCCGGCAGCCAGCGCTCGACGTGCCGGTCGACCGAGTCGGTGATGGTGCGAGCCATGGCCCGAGTCTGCCAGACCTGACAGTCAAAGATCTAACAATTCACTTGCTGACTATTCGCTAGCTAACTATATTTCCTCCATGACCTCATCTCCCGCCCTCGCGCCCCTGCGCTCAACCCCCTTCCGCCTGCTCGCCGCCGGCCAAGGCCTGTCCTGGCTGGGTGACGCCCTCGTCACGGTGGCCCTGTCGGTGGCGATCGTGCAGAGCGGCGGCTCCGCTTCGGACCTGGGCCTCGTGGTCGGCACCGGCATGGCCGCCCGCATGGCGTTCCTGCTGGTCGGTGGGGTCTGGGCCGACCGGCTGCGCCCCCAGCGCCTGATGGTGCTGTGCGACGTGGTCCGGGCGGTGGCCCAGCTGCTGCTCGCGGCGGAGCTGGGGCACAGCCACCCCTCGACCGCGTCACTCTGCGGGCTTTACGTCCTCACCGGCGCGGCCGGGGCCTTCTTCCGCCCCGCCATGGCCTCCCTGCAGCCCCTGGTCGTCCCGGACTCGGACCGCCACGGCGCCAACGCCTTCCTTGGCTTGCTGCGCAACGGCGCCAACGTGGCCGGGCCCGCCCTCGCAGGGGTCCTGGTGGCCACCGCCGGAGCCCCGGTCGCCTTCGTGGCCAACGCGGCCACCTACGCCGTCTCCGCGGTCACCGTGGCCCTGGTCCGTGTTGACGCGCCGCGCTCGGCCCGGCAGCCGATGTGGCACGAGCTGGCGGCCGGGTGGACCGAGGTCCGCTCGCGCGACTGGTACTGGAAGAACCTGCTCGGCCACGGCGTGTGGAACACCGCCTTCGGCGTGCTTGCCGTGCTCGGCCCGGTCGTGGCGATCCACCGGCTGGGCGGGGCAGCGGCCATGGGCGTGATCGGCACCGCGGTCGGCGCAGGTGGCGTGCTTGGCGGCTTCGTCGCCATGGCGGTGCACCCGCGCCGGCCGCTGCTCGCCGGCAACGCCGGGCTGGCCCTGACCGGGCTGCTGGCCGCCTCCTACGCCTGGCCGTGCCAGCTGTGGGTCGTGGTCGCGGCCGCCGTCGTGGCCATGCTCGGACTGGCCTTCCTCAACGCGTGCTGGGAGACCATCGTGCAGGACCAGGTCCCGCACACGGTCCTGGCACGGGTGTCCTCGTGGGACGACCTGACCTCGTTCGTCGGCATCCCGGTGGGCAACGCCCTGGCGGGGCCACTGGCGGCCGCCTACGGCCCCGAGCACACGCTCGTCGTCACCGCCGGGGTCTTCGTCGTGGCCAGCCTGGCGCCGCTGCTCTCGCGCAGCGTGCGGCGGCTCGACGCGACCCACGCCCGCGGAGCGGGGGTCGAGCTCGAACCGGCCCTGTGACCCACCAGCTCAGGCGGGGCGGGCCAGCGCCCGGCTGACCAGGCGGCCGAGCTCCTCGAAGGCGGCCGCGTCGCCGAGCCCGGCGCGCTCGGCGAACTCCCCGCGCTGGATCGCCTCGATCGTCACACCGACCCACGTGGCCACGAACGCCGCGTCGACCGGGGCCACGGCCTTCTCCGCCGCGGCCTCGTCGACCAGCTCACGCACCCGGCGGGCAGCCGCCACGGCGTTGTCGCGGTAGGTCGCCCGGGTCGGCTCGAAGCCGGCGATGTCGTCGATGAACTGCCGCGAGGCCGGGCGCAGCGCCTCGGCGACCGCCTCGAGGTAGGCCTCGATCCGGCGCAGGGGCGCGCGCCGCTGCGCGACCCGCGACTCGACGAACGCGGTCGAGCGCCGGAAGAAGTTGTTGACCACCCGCACCGCGAGCTGGTCCTTGCTCGGGGCGAGCGCATAGAGCGTGGTCTTGGAGCAGCGCAGCCGCGCCGCGAGGTCGTCCAGGGTCAGGTGCGCGAAGCCCTCGGCCACGACCAGGTCGGTGAGCCGGTCGAGCAGGTCCACCTGGCGAGCGGTCAGTGTCGCGGACATGTCACAGATCATACGGACAGTGATACTGACGTATCGCGTGCAGTATCGTTTCTGCATGCCCGCTGACCGCCTCATGCCCACCGAGGAAGCTCAGGACCTGATCGAGCTCACGCGCGAGATCTGCGCCGAGCAGCTCGCACCGAAGGCCTCGGCCGCCGAGGCGGCCGCCGAGTTCCCCCGCGACACCTTCCGGCTGCTCGGCGACGCCGGGCTGCTGTCCCTGGCCTACCCCGAGGAGGTCGGCGGTGGCGGGCAGCCCTACGAGGTCTACCTGCAGGTCGTCGAGGAGATCGCCGCGGCGTGGATGAGCGTCGCCGTCGGCGTCAGCGTCCACTCCCTGACCTGCTACCCGGTGGCCCGGTTCGGCACCGACGCCCAGAAGGCCGAGCTGCTGCCGGACATGCTCGGCGGCTCGATGCTCGGCGCCTACTGCCTGTCCGAGCCCCAGGCCGGCTCCGACGTCTCCGCGATCTCGACCCGGGCCACCCCGGTCGGTGAGGGCTCGGCATACCGGCTCAAGGGCACCAAGGCCTGGATCTCCCACGCCGGCCACGCGGACTTCTACACGACCTTCGCCCGCACCGGCGACCACCCGAGCAAGGGGCTGTCGTGCTTCGTCGTGCCGGCCGGCACCGATGGCCTGAGCTTCGGCGAACCCGAGCGCAAGATGGGCCTGGCCTGCGACACGGTGCGCCAGGTCTACTTCGAGGAGGCCGTCGTCGACGCCGGCCGCCTCGTCGGCGAGCCGGGCATGGGCATGTCGATCGCCTTGTCCGCGCTGGACTCCGGCCGCCTCGGGATCGCGGCCGCCGCGACGGGCCTGGCGCAGGCGGCGCTGGACGTGGCGGCGGGCTACGCGACCGAGCGCAAGCAGTTCGGCCGGGCGATCAGCGAGTTCCAGGGCCTGTCGTTCCTGCTCGCCGACATGGAGGCCGCGGTCACCTCGGCCCGCGCGACCTACCTGCACGCGGCGCGCCTGCGCGACGCCGGCCGGCCCTTCAGCAAGCAGGCAGCGATCGCCAAGCTGGTGTGCACCGACGCCGCCATGAAGGTCACCACCGATGCGGTCCAGGTCCTCGGTGGCTACGGTTACACGCAGGACTTCCCGGTCGAGCGCTACATGCGCGAGGCCAAGGTGACCCAGATCTTCGAGGGCACCAACCAGATCCAGCGCCTGGTCATCGCCCGTCAGCTGCTGCGCGGCTGACCACCCCGTCCCCGACACCACAGCGAGGAACCTCCTTGAACATCAACGACTCCACCGTCGCGCTCGTCACCGGTGGCGCCTCCGGCCTCGGCGAGGCCACCGTCCGCCGCCTGCACGACGGCGGCGCCTCGGTCGTCATCGTCGACCTGCCCTCCTCCAGCGGGAAGGCCCTGGCCGAGGAGCTCGGCGACCACGCGCGCTTCGCCCCGGCGGACGTGCGCGACGAGGCCCAGGTGCAGGCCGCGATCGAGGTCGCCAAGGAGCTCGGCGACCTGCGCGTCGTCGTCAACTGCGCGGGCGTCGGCACCCCCGGCCGGGTCGTCGGCAAGAAGGGCCCGCTCGACCTCGAGACGTTCCGCAACGTCATCGACATCAACCTCGTCGGCACGTTCAACGTGCTGCGCCTGGGTGCCGCCGCGATGCTCGACAACGAGCCGGTCGATGGCGACCGCGGCGTCGTCGTCATGACGGCGTCGATCGCCGCCTACGACGGCCAGATCGGCCAGGCCGCGTATGCCGCGTCCAAGGGTGGCGTCGTCGGCCTCACCCTCTCGGCCGCGCGCGACCTCGCCGACAAGGACATCCGCGTGGTCACCGTGGCCCCCGGCACGTTCGAGACGCCGATGCTTTCCGGGCTGCCCGGCGACGTGAAGGCGGTCCTCGAGGCCCAGGTGCCCCACCCCTCGCGCCTGGGCAAGCCGAGCGAGTACGCGTCCCTGGTCGCGCACATCGTCGACAACCCGATGCTCAACGGTGAGGTCATCCGCCTCGACGGCGCCCTGCGGATGCCCCCGCGCTGAGGCCGCGGCGCCGGTGACCAAGGTCCCTGTCGCGCGATGACGGCCCGGCATACAAAGGACTCACGCCTTCGGCAACGGAGGCGCATCGGCCAGCAAACGAGGTCCGGACCGAGGGGCAACCCGGCGGACCCGTCGTGACGGACGGGTGGACAGGGCGCACTGGCCGAAGTGCGGGAGTGTCACGCCCGGACAAAAAGGAGGCCCCGCCAACTCATACTTGGCGGGGTCTCACTTTGCTCGCTGGAGGATACCTGCAGGTCAGGGCGGTCCCAAACTCAGCCGGCGGCGTCCGGCAGCTCGAACCACGCCACCGTGCCGCCCCCGTCGCGCGACTCGAGCCCGATCCGGCCTCCGTGCGCCTCAATGACCCGCCGGCAGGTGGCCAGGCCGATGCCGTGACCCTCGACGTCGAGCTGCCCGGTGCGCTCGAACAGGGTGAACACCCCGGCGGCGTGCCCGACCGGGACTCCCACCCCGCGGTCGGCGACCTCGACGCGCATCCCCGTGGCACCTCGCCAGGCCGAGACGGTCACGTGGGCGGGCACACCCGGGAGGGTGAACTTCAGGGCGTTGGAGATGAGGTTCTGCAGCACCGAACGCAGCTGGTTCTCATCTCCACGGACCACCGGCAGGGTGTGGATGACGATTTCCGCCCCGCCGGCGCGGATGAGGTCGCCAAGGTCGTCACGGACGAGGTAGGCCAGCCGGCCGAGGTCGACCTCCTCGCTGCCGAGGCGCCCCCCGACGTGGCCGTAGTCGAGCAGCTCGGTCATCTGGGCGTACATCCGCGCGGCCGACTGCCCCGCCCGCTCGACCAGCCAGCTGCCCTCGGGGTCTTCGGCCACGGAGGGCAGGTCGGCCAGCTCCTGGACGTAGCCCATCACCGCGGTGAGCGGGTTGCGCAGGTCGTGGCTGACCTGGCCGGCGAAGGCAGCGAGCTGGTCGTTGGACCGGCTCAGCTCGGCCCGGGCCAGGGTCAGCTCCTCGAGCGACTGCTCGAGCAGCGTGGTGCGCCGGCGCAGCTCGAGGACGTCGACGATCTGCCGGGCGAGGGCGTCGACGGCGCCCGCCTGGGCCGGGGTGAGGTGCCGCTCCTCCTCGTCGAACACGCACAGCGTGCCGATCGTGACGCCCGCGGGGGTGCGCAGCTGGCTGGAGGCGTAGAAGCGCAGGGAGGCGATGACGCCGGTGACGAACGGGTTCCGGGCGAAGCGCGGGTCGAGCGGGGCGTCGGCCAGCACGATCGGCGACTGCTGCTGGATGGTGACGTCGCACATGGAGTCCTCGCGGGTGCAGATCGAGGGCCCGATACCGAAGGCCGCCACCTGGTGCTGGTGGGTCTCGTCGATGAGGTTGATGACCGCCGTCGGCACCCCGCAGACCAGGGCGGCCAGCTCGACGAGCGCCTCCAGCTCGGGCTCCGGCGGACGGCCGATGACGTCGTACACATCGAGCGCCGCAGCCCGCGCGGCGTCGGCCGCGGTGGCGTCGGTCCGGGGTGGCGACAGGCTCTCCATGGCGCTGGTCATCATGCCCGATTGGTGCCGTTTGGGTGCGGACATCCGCGCGATCACCCGCTTGGAGGAGGCCGCCCGGGCAGGCCGGGGCCACAGTGGTCTGGCAGGGGCGGAGAAGGAGTGAGGGCCATGCTCAAGGACCTGCGGGCGCACGCCACGCTGCCTGCCACCGACCTCGCACGCGCCAAGGCGTTCTACCGCGACCAGCTCGGCCTCGAACCGGAGGAGGAGACGCCCGGCGGCCTGACCTACCGCTGCGGCGGGGCGATGTTCGTGGTCTACCCCGGCAGGAACGCCGGCAGCGGGCTGCACACCCAGATGGGCTGGACCGTGGAGGACATCGAGGCAGAGGTGGCCGGGCTCAAGGCCCGCGGCGTGGAGTTCGAGAGCTACCCGCAGATGCCGGACTTCGACACGGTGACGAACATCTTCTCCCCCGGCTACATGCGTGCAGCGTGGTTCCGCGACAGCGAGGGCAACATGCTCGGCCTGGTGCAGTTCCACCCGTGACCGCGGCCGCGACCCCGACGCCGTGACGGCACCCGACTCCTTCCCCGCGGCGGGGGTGGAGCTGACGCACATCCTGGTCGTGAGCGACCTCGCCCGGTCGAGCAGGCCTTGTACTGCGACGTGCTCGGCGCCGACCTGTTCCGTGAGTACGGCGGCACCTCGGCCTTCTTCCGGTTCCGCGGCGCCTGGCTGCTGATGGTCACCGCTGGCGGCCCCACGGAGGGGGGAGCCCGACGTCACCTTTGCCCCGCCGGACCAGCCCGGCCGGGTCAGCCCCGCCCTCACCATCCGGGTGCCCGACACGGGCACCTCTTCGAGCTCAGCCAGGCCTGAGCGCCCGCCGGCACGCGACACTGGCGCCATGACGCGACGACGCAGCGCCGGCCTGCTGCTGCACCGGGTCCACGACGGCCGCCCCGAGGTCCTGCTGGGGCACATGGGCGGGCCGTACTGGGTGCGCAAGGACGACGGCGGCTGGTCGGTGCCCAAGGGCGAGCACGAGGAGTCCGAGCCGGCACAGGACGCCGCCCGCCGCGAGTTCACCGAGGAGCTCGGCCTGCCCGTGCCCGAGGGCCCGTGGACCGACCTCGGCGACGCGCGCCAGCCCAGTGGCAAGGTGGTGCGTGTCTTCGCCCTGGCCGCCGACCTCGACGTCGCCGCGGCGACCTTCGGGACGTTCGAGATGGAGTGGCCGCCACGCAGCGGGCGCCAGCAGGTCTTCCCCGAGCTGGACCGGGTCGCCTGGCTGGACCTCGACACGGCCCGGGCCAAGCTGGTCACGGGTCAGCGCGTCTTCCTGGACCGGCTCGCGTCCCACATCCTGGCTACCGGCCAGTAACCCCGACCACGCCTCCTCGTTACCCCGGTCACACCCGCGAGGAGGACCGATGCCGTCCGTGCTGCTCCGCTGTCGTGACCGCTCCACCCGCCGCCCCGCCCTGGCCCTGGCGCTGCTCGCCGGCGTCGCCACCGCCGTGGTCGCCGTCGCGCCCGGCGCCACCGCCGCCGGGACACCGGACCCCCTGGAGGGCGCGGTCCGCAACGTCCTGCCGCCCGGCCAGTCCGGGAGCATCGACGCCGCGAAGCTCGCGACCGTCGTCGCCGGCGACTCGCAGGGCAGGGTCGCCGTGGAGGGCCGCAACGCGCCGCCGAACTTCGCCGACCAGCTCGAGATGTATGACGGGCTGAACCGGCTCGACCCGGCCTCCGTCAGCGCCGGTGATGTCTCCCGGCTCTACAAGCGCGCCGGCTTCACCCCCGACACGGTGGTCCGCAGCGCCACGCCGAGGCCGGGGGTGCGCATCCGCTGGGACGCCTACGGGGTCCCGTACGTGGACGGGCAGAGCGCCGAGGACGTCGCCTTCGGCGCCGGCTACGCCGGGACGATGGACCGGATGTTCCTGCAGGACGTGCTGCGCCATGCCGGGGCCGCCCGCGCGGCCGAGTTCCTCGGGCCCACCGAGGGCAACATCGCCATGGACCGGCACCAGCTCCAGACCGCCGCCTACACCCCGGCCGAGGCGCAGGCCCAGCTCGACGGCGTGGTCCAGCGCTACGGCGAGGAGGGCCGGACACTGCTCGCCCGGGCCGACGCCTACCTGGCCGGCATCAACGCCGCACAGCACGCCCTCTGCCCTGCCAACCTGCCCACCGGGCTGCACTGCCCGGCGGAGTACGCCGCCCTGCAGAAGACCCCCAAGGACTGGACCCGCGCCGACCTGGTCTACGTCGCCTCGCTCGTCGGCGGCATCTTCGGCAAGGGCGGCGGTGGCGAGGCCGACAACGCCCGCTGGCTGCAGCAGCTCCAGGGCCGGTTCGGCGCGGCGCAGGGGCTGGCCTACTACCGCGACCTGCGCGCCAAGAACGACCCGGAGGCGCCCACCACCGCCAGCGTGCGCACCCCCTACGGCGGCGGCGACCCCAACCCGGCGCAGCCCGGCGTGGCCCTCCCCGACCTGGCCGGGCCGACGGCCGACGGCACCGGCTCGGACGTCGGCGGCACCGGGCTCCCGCTGCCCTCCGCGCCACCTTCGCTCGGCCTGGACATGCCGCACGGCACCTTCCTGCCGCTGAGCACCCGGGGCGCGAGCAACGCCGCCCTCATCGCCGGCTCGCGCTCGGCGGACGGCCACCCGACCGTGGTGTTCGGCCCCCAGACCGGCTACTACGCCCCACAGCTGCTCAGCGAGGAGGTGCTCAACGGGCCGGGCATCCACGCCCGCGGGGTGTCCTTCGCCGGCACGTCGCTGGTCGTCGAGCTCGGCCGCGGCCTGGACTATGCCTGGAGTGCGACGAGCGCCAGCAGCGACATCGTCGACACGGTCGCCGAGCGGCTGTGCGAGCCCGACGGCTCCACCCCGACCGTGCACAGCACGCACTACCTGGCTGACGGCCGCTGCGTGCCGATGACCTCGTGGGTGCATGAGGAGACGGCGCTGCCCAACGCCGGGGCCACCAACCCGCCGCAGCAGCTGCGGATGCAGGTCCTGCGCACCGGGCACGGCATCGTGCAGTCCCGGGTGACGGTGCACGGCATACCGGTGGCCCTGGTGCTGCAGCGCAGCACCTACGGCCACGAGGTGGACTCGGTGATCGGCTTCGCCCGGGTCAACGACCCGGCGCAGGTGCACGACCCGGCCTCGTTCAACCGGGCCATGAGCGCGATCGACTACACGTTCAACTGGTTCTTCGCCAACGACAAGGACATCGCCTACTTCGGCTCTGGCCGGCTGCCGCAGCGGGCCGCCGGGACGGACCTGGACTTCCCGCGCTGGGGTGTCAGCCGCTACGACTGGACCGGGTGGGTGCCGACCAGCGGCCACGTGCAGCAGGCAGACCCGCCCTCGGGCTACCTCGTGTCGTGGAACAACAAGCAGGCGCCCGGGTTCTCCGCCGCCGACAACGTCTGGGGCTACAACTCCATCTACCGGTCCCGGGCACTGTCCGACCGCGTCGGCGCGCTGGCCGCCACCGGCCACGCGACCGTCCCCCAGCTCGTGGGCGCGGTCGCGGACGCGGCGACGGTCGACAGCCGCGCGCGGTACACCCTGCCCGCCCTGCTCGACGTCCTCGGCGACGGCGGCAGCGACCCGCAGACCCGCAAGGCCGTCGCGCTGCTGCGCGGCTGGCTGGCCGACGGCGCGCACCGGGTCGACCGGGCGCGCACCGGGCACTACGCCGACCAGGCCGCGATCGCGCTGTTCGACGAGTGGTGGCAGCCGAAGCACGAGGCCGTGCCGGACTCCTCCTCCGGCGCGCTGCCCAAGGACGTGCTGCGCCCGGTGCTCGGCTCGCTGGTGGACCAGCTGCCCAAGGCCCTGGACGACCACCCGCGCGAGGGCAAGGGCTCCTCGTGGAACGAGGTCGCCTGGTACGGCTACGTCGACGCCGAGCTGCGTCGTGCCCTCGGGCACGGACCCTCGGGCACCCGGACCGCCTCGCTGTGCGGCCTCCGGACGTCGTGCGCCGACACGGTCATCGCCTCCCTGACCGCCGCCGTCCAGCGTGCCCTGGCCGCCCAGAAGGTGACGGACGTGGACGCGCTGACCTACGACAAGCACCTGGACGACATCCGGCACACCACCGCCGGTCTGGTCGGCGTGCGGCCGATCGACTGGCAGAACCGGCCGACGTTCCAGCAGGTCGTCCACTTCACCACGGAGCGGTAGCCCCACGTACGCCCTTCGCCGGATCCTCCTGGGGTCCGGCGGAGGGACCGTGGTCGCACCTGTGGAGAAGGAGCGATCATGGCCGGGTTCGTGCAGATCATCGAGTTCACGACCTCCCGCGTCGACGAGCTGCAGAAGCTCGCCGACGACTGGCGGGCCGGGCGCGAGGGAGAGCCCGGTGGCCCGGTCCGGGGCGTCTTCACCCGGGACCGGGACAACCCCAACCGCTGCGTCAACATCATCGAGTTCGCGTCGTACGAGGAGGCGATGGCCAACTCCGAGCGCGCCGACACCACGGAGTTCGCGGCCCAGCTCGCGGCGCTGTGCGACGCGCCGCCGACGTTCTCCAACCTCGACGTCGTCGAGGAGTGGACCCGCTGATCCCGGGGCCACCCGGCCCGGGCCGCACCGGCGCCGGCATCGACGCGGTCCTGGAGCGGATGCAGCGGCTGCTCGCTCCCCTGGAGTCGGCCGGTGACCCGAAGCGATTCTTCCTGTCCACGTACACCCGCACCACGGCCGCGGTCCGCGACGAGCTCGCAGCCGGGACGTTCCGTGACCCGGAGTGGGTCGAGCGGTGGGACGTCGCCTTCGCCGAGCACTACCTCGACGCGCTGGAGGCGCACGGGCGCGGCGACCCGGCACCCCTGCCGTGGCAGGCGGCCTTCGACGCCGGCGACCTGCCGCCGCTGCGGCACGTCCTGCTCGACATGAACGCGCACATCAACTTCGACCTGCCCCAGGCCCTGCTCGCGGTCATCAGCAGCGCCGAGTTCGACGACCCCGCCCTGGTCCACTGGCGTCACGTCGACCACCGGCACATCGACACGGTCCTGGCCTCCCGGGTCGGCGCCGAGGACGACCGCCTAGCCGCCCTCGGCACAACGAGCCTGAGCGACCGG
Source organism: Oryzihumus sp. (assembly GCF_054325275.1). NCBI lineage: Bacteria > Bacillati > Actinomycetota > Actinomycetes > Micrococcales > Intrasporangiaceae > Oryzihumus > Oryzihumus sp. The sequence continues at coordinate 2,521 of NZ_JBTCWL010000067.1, read as the reverse complement.
GTGCTCAGCCCGCTCAACCGCCTGGGCACCAAGCGGTTCCTGCGGGAGTCCCGGCGCAAGGTCTGGGCGAACGCGGTGGTCCTCGACCGGGCCCGTCGACGCGGCGCCTTCGCCCTCGCCGGCGGCCTGGACCAGCTGGCGCGCCTCAGCGCCGGCAAGGTCGAGCAGCTCATGGCGCCCGGGCCGGTGATCCTGAAGCTGGCCGTGCGGGGGTTCGGCGTGCGCCTGCCGGGCACCGACCAGCGCTGGCCCTGAGCGATGCGGTAGCGCCCCGGGCCGCGGCGACCTACCCTCCCGCGAAGGGGACCGCTACCCAGGGGGGGTGACGCCGTGGATGTCCGGCTCGCGAACGCCAAGGACGCGTATGCCGTGCGCCTGGTCGGGCTGCGCACCTGGCCGGCGACCTACGGGCCGATCGCCGGTGCGGACTATGTCTCCTACGGCCTGGCGCGCTGGTGGTCGCCCGAGGCGGTGCGCCGCAGCATCGAGGGCCAGGGCACCTTCGTCGCGGTCACCGGGGACGACGTCGTGGGCACCGCGACGGTCGGCGAGCTGGACGGCAACCCGGTCCTGTGGAAGCTCTACGTGCTGCCCGACTTCCACGGCTTCGGGATCGGTTCGGCCCTGCTGGACGCGGTCCTGGCCTCGCTGCCGTCGGGCGCGGACCGGCTGCGCCTGACCTACGTCGACGGCAACGAGGAGGCCGAGCGGTTCTACCGCCGGAGGGGCTTCGTCGAGGTCGCCCGGCACCCCGACCCCGAGGGGCCGGACGGGATCTGGATGGAGAAGATGCTGGCGTGAGCCCGGCAGCACCCACCGTCTGGCAGGCCCGGCACGAGCTCTACGCCGACCCGGAGTCTCCGCTGTCCCGGCGGCTGGCGGTCGTGCAGCGGCACGTTCGGGTGTGGCTGGAGGACCGCGGCGGCGCTCCGGCCCGGGTGCGCGTGCTCGAGGGCGACGCAGCGCTGGTCGACCTCTGGGCCGAGTCCGTCCCGGCCGACCTGGTGCTGCTGTGCGGCGTGCTCGGCAACATCAGCGATGCCGACGTCGAGCGCACCCGCGCTGCCGGAGCCGTGCGCGGCGCGGGTGGCGCCTGTTCACCTTCACGACCTGAGCCGACCCGGGTTCGCGGCTAGGTTGACGCCCATGACCAGCGCCACCCCGCAGATCTTCGCCGTGTCCGGACCGCTGCCCTCGACCAACCCGCGCCACACGACCATCCCGCTCATCGAGCACGCGGTCGAGCTGACCGGCCGCGAGCGCCCGCAGATCACCTACATCGCGACCGGGACAGGCGACCACCCGGCGCACATCGACAGCTTCCACCGGGCTCTCGCCCACCGGGACGACGTCACCACCAGCCACCTGAGCCTGTTCACCCAGCCCAACGTGCCGGACGTGCGCGAGCACCTGCTGGCGCAGGACGCGGTGTGGGTCGGCGGCGGCAGCGTCGTGAACCTCATGGCGGTCTGGCGTGCCCACGGCATACCGGAGCTGCTGCGGGAGTGCTGGGAGGCGGGCGTCGTGCTGGCCGGGCAGAGCGCGGGCAGCCTGTGCTGGCACCTCGGCGGCCCGACCGATTCCTTCGCCGACGCGCTCGACACGGTGACCGACACCCTGGGCTGGCTGCCGTTCAGCAACGGGGTGCACGACAACTTCCCCGAGCAGCCGCGCCGGGAGGTGTATCGCGCGGCCGTCGCCACGGGCCTCGTGCCCGCCGGCTACGCCAGCGAGGACGGGGTGGGGCTGCACTACGTCGGCACCGAGCTGCGCGAGGTCGTCACGGTCGTCGAGGGGGCTTGCGGCTGGTGGGTCGAGCCCGATGGCCAGGGCGCGTGGCGTGAGGAGCGGCTGGAGGCTCGCCTGCTGGGCGACTGAGCAGGCAGAGCCACTCGAGCCAACCGGCAGCAACCGCGCGGAGCAAGGGTCAGGACTTGGTAAAGCCCGCCACCCGTGTGCTGCCGCACTGGAAACCTTGAGGTATCAAGTTCCCCCTCGTCCCCTGGAGGCGGCGGTGCACCACTGCGTGACCCCCCTGCGGTCCCGGCTCCCCGGTTCCAGCGCGTACCCCGCCTACGCGGTCGAGCTGGTGGCCCAGAGCCTGGTCGACGGCACGATCTCCCTCGCCGAGCTCGACATGATGAGCGACGAGGAGGCCCTGTTGACCGTGGCCACCCGTCGCGCCCTGCCGGCCTAGGCCAGCACCCGGTCCACGAACGTCCCTAGCCGATCCGTCAGCCGGCGGGCCCGCTCGGCCGGCTCCACCAGCGACTCCCCCTGCGGCAGCTCGAGCGGCCGCAGCCCCCGCACGTAGAGCGAACAGGCCAGGTCGGCGCAGATGTAGGTGCCGACCGTGTTGCCATCCCGTCCGGCGGACCCCGCCCGCGGCGCGACGAACAGCACGACGTCCGAGGGCTTGTGCGCCGACCAGCACAGGTTGCACAGCGCGGACCCGCGGCTGCCGCTGGTCGAGGGCGCTCGCAGCGCCAGGCCCAGCGGCTTCCCGTCGCGCCACAGCACC
>NZ_JBTCWL010000066.1:0-21222 GCF_054325275.1 Oryzihumus sp. | reverse complement strand
CGTCGCGCTCGTGGGTGAGCCGGTCGAGGTCAGGCACCGCCGCGTCGCGGGCCGCGACGACCTCGGGGTCGGCCAGCCGCGCCTGGGCGTGGTCCCGCCGGCGGTCGAGCTCGCGCAGCTGGGTCTCGAGCTCGCGGACGTGCTCCTCGGGCACCGACGCCTCACGGACCGCGGCCACATCGGTGAAGTCGTTGGCCCGCAGCGACTCCTCGAGCCGTGCGGTGGCCGCGGTAGCCGTGGCGGCGGCGGCCTCGTGCGCCCGGACCGCCCGGGCCAGCGCGTCGACCCCGGCAACAAGGGCCTGGTGGGTGCCCAGCCGGCCCTCCAGCGTGACCTTGCCCTCGCTCCCGCCGTCGTTCTCGCGCTCGTCCGCGGCAGCCGTGGCCGGGGAGGCGGTCGCGCAGGGGCAGTCCGCATCGTGCTCGGCCTGGAGGGCACGCACCCGCCCGGTGACCTCCTGGAGTCGCTCCCGCGCCCCGGACGCCAGGGCGCGGGCCGTGTCGCGCTGGGCGGTCAGCTCGCCCTGCCGGGTGCGCAGCCCCTCCAGGTCACGGCGCCGTGCCTCGACCCGGGCCTCGGCGGCAGCGAGCCCCGTCGCAGCGGCCAGGGCCGCCTCCAGGGCCTGCCTCGCCTGCGCGAGCTCCTCGGCCAGCTCCTGGGTCGTGGCGTCGACACCGGCGAGCTCCTCGTCGCGGGCCGCGACCGCCCCGGCGAGGGCGGCGACCTCGCCTGCCCGCAGCGTCTCGGTGGCACCCGCATCGGTGACCGCACGTTCGGCTGCGGCGACCTGCTCCGAGGTGACCACGTCACCACGGGTCGCCGGGGACGGGTGCTCACACGCACCGCACACCGGGCACTGCTGGCCGTCGGCCAGCGAGGCAGCCAGCTCACCGGCCATGCCCTCGAGCCGCCGCTCCCGCAGCGAGACCGCCTCCTCGCGAGCCTGCAGCGTCGCCGCGCGCGCGGTGGCCAGCTCGGCCTCCAGGGAGGCCAGCCGGGGCCGGGCCAGGTCCTGCTCCGCGCTGAGCCGGTGGGTGCGGGTCAGCCGTTCGGCCTGCGCCTGCGTGGCGTCGACCACCGCCGCCTGCCCGCGCAGCGCGGCGAGGGCCTCCTCGGCCTGTGTCACGGCCTCACCCGCGGCCACGACCTCGGTGGCGACGCCGGCCGCGGCCTCGTCACGGGCGGCTGCGTCGGCCTCGTGCGCCTCCGCCTCGCGGTGGAGGCTGGCCAGCTCCTCGGCCACGGTGCGGGCGCGCTCCAGGGGTTCGGCGGCCGTGCGCAGGCGTCCTGCCAGGCCCTCCACCACCGACACGTCGGGCAGCTCCCCGCCCGCAGGCTGCCAGGCGAGCAGCTGCGCCAGCGGGGCCGCGAGGTCGAGCACCTCGCCGCTGGTGGTGGCGAGGACGGCGGTCGCGTCGTCGGCGGCCTTGAGGTGGCCGCTGACCACGGCCGCGCGGCGTGCTGCAGCCACGGTGGCGGTGGCGGCGTCGTAGGCGGGCCGTGCCGCCTCGAGGGCCTCGAGCTCGGCGGTGGCCCGGGCCGCGGCCGCCTGCAGCTCCAGGGTGCGGCGCCCGGCGTGCCAGGCGGCATCCGCGACCTCGTGGCGGTCCTCGGCCAGGGAGCGGGTGGCCAGGGCGGCGCCGGCGTGCTGGGTGACCGCGGACTCCAGCCCGGTCAGCGCGGCCGCCACCGCGGGGCGCGGCAGGGTGCTCCAGTCCGGCAGTGCCAGAGCCGGCTCGTCGGCGCCGGCCCCACTCTCGGTCCCCGTCTCGTCGAGGTCGAGCAGCTCGACGGCGGTGTCGACCTGGGCCAGGTGGCGCGCCAGCTCGGCCCGGCTCTCGGCCAGGTCGCCGGCCAGGTCGCGGCGACGGTCGGCCAGCCACGCCTCGATGTCGGTGAACCGGCTCGTGTCGAACAGCTTGGCCAGCACGGTGCGCCGGTCCTCGGGGCTGGCCCTCAGGAACGCGGCGAAGTCCCCCTGTGGCAGCAGCACCACCTTGACGAACTGCTCCAGGCCCATGCCCACGACGTCCTGGATGACCTGCGCCACCTCGTCGTTGCGCGTGCCCCGGTTGACCCACTCACCGTCGACCCGCTCCTCGAGCACGACGCTGGCCTGGACCTTGGTCGTGCCGGTGCCGCGCTTCTTGGGCCGCTGGAACTCCGGGGACCGCACGATGAGGAACCGGCGGCCGCCGGCGGTGAACTCCAGCCGCACCTGCGGCACAGCGCCCTCGCCGGCGTGGTCGCTGCGCAGGCTGGACCGGGCGCCCGCCCGCGCTCCGGGCAGTGCGGCATAGAGCGCGAAGCAGATGGCGTCGAGGACGCTGGTCTTGCCGGCACCGGTGGGGCCCTGGATGAGGAAGAGTCCGCTGGAGGAGAGCTCCTCCAGGTCGACCTCGCACTCGGAGGCGAAGGGCCCGAAAGCCGTGATGCCCAGGTGATGCAGCCTCATGCGGCACCACTGCGCTGGTGGCCCACGTCGGCCTGTCCCTCGTCGTCGTGCCGGGCACGGTCGCGGCGCGAGCCCTCGACGGCTGAGCCGAGCAGCGCCCGCTCCGCCTCGGTGGGCGGGTTGCCGCCGCGGACATGGGCCAGGAAGTCACAGCACAGGTCGAGGTCGTCGCGCTGCCTCACGGCGGCGGCGTAGGGGGTGGGCAGCTCGCGGACCCCCTGCGGGTCGAACTGGAGCACCAGGGTGTCGGGGAAGCGCTCGCGCAGCCGGTCCATCGCCCCCAGGGGGCGCACGCTGTCGGTGAGCGTCACCTGGCACCAGGCCCTTTCGGCGCCGGCATGCCGGGGGTCGGCCAACAAGTCCTCGAGGGTGCCGCGCAGCACCGCCAGCGGCTTGTGCACCGGAGCCTCGACCGCGGTCACCCCGACACCGGCGGAGTCGAGCTCCACCAGCCAGGACCCCTTGGTGTGGTTGACCTCGGAGAAGGACAGCGGCACCGGGGACCCGGAGTAGCGCTGCCCCTCGGCGACCTGCTGGCGGCCGTGCAGGTGGCCCAGGGCGACGTAGTCGACCCCGTCGAACGTCGAGGGGTGCACGGCGCTGACCCCGCCGACGCTGATGTCGCGCTCGGACTCGCTGGTCGCCCCACCGGTGACGAAGGCGTGAGCCATGACCACCGAACGCCCGCCGCGCCCGGCCAGGTCGGCGCGCACCCGCTGCATGGCCGCCCCCAGCACCGCGGCGTGGGTGCGTTCGCCGGCGTCGAGCCGGTCGGCGGCCACCGACGGCTCGAGGTAAGGCAGGGGGTGGACCGCGACGTCGCCCACCATCACCGGCCGGCCGATCGAGGACAGCCCGGTGCGGATGTGCAGCCCGGCGCGCTCGAGCAGCTCCGCGGCGAAGCCGAGCCGGATCGCCGAGTCGTGGTTGCCGCTGGAGAGGACGACCTGCGCACCGGCGTCGATGAGGCGGGTGACCGCCTCGGAGAGCAGGGCCACCGTCTCCGGCGCGGGCAGCGCCCGGTCGTAGACGTCGCCGCTGACGAGCACCGCGTCGACCCGCTCGGCCCGGACCACCTCGACGAGGTGGTCGACGAAGGCCGCCTGGGCGTCGAGCAGCCCCACCCGGTGGAAGGACCGCCCCAGGTGCCAGTCGGAGGTGTGGATCAGACGCACGCCTGCAGGCTAGGGGGAGTCGCCGACAGGCCGGTGCACCCTCCCCGGCGTGCCTCCGGGGCGCCTGCTGCTACACGGCATACCGGGGTCGCATCCGCGCGGAGGTGACACTCGCGGGTATGGCGTGCACCACCACCTCTGCGCGGCTCCCGGCCGCCATCTGGCAGGGCGCTCGCCGGTGTGGTTGGGTCACGCTCAGGGGACGACTCGCCCAGGGAGGACACCATGGGAGCTGAGGTCAGCGGCACCGGCTACACGCGTGAGCAGCGGCAGCGGTACCGCGAGAAGGTCCAGCAGAACCTCGACGTCTTCGAGCGGATGCTCGCCACGAGCCACTTCGAGTTCGACCGGCCGATGACCGGCATGGAGATCGAGCTCAACCTCGTCGACTCCGACTACCTGCCCCGGATGGGCAACGCGGACGTGCTGGAGAAGATCGCCGACCCCGGCTACCAGACCGAGCTCGGGCAGTACAACATCGAGTTCAACGTCAGCCCCCGGCCGCTGCCCGGCGACGCGGCGCTGGAGCTGGAGGACCACCTGCGCGAGAGCCTCAACCGGGCCGAGTCACGGGCCAACGAGGTGGGGGCGCACACCGTGGCCATCGGGATCCTGCCGACGCTGACCCCGGAGCACTTCACCACCGAGTGGATGAGCATCAACCCCCGCTACACCGCGCTCAACGAGGCGATCTTCAACGCCCGCGGGGAGGACATGTTCATCGACATCGAGGGGCCCTCCGGGGAGCGGCTGGCCACCTACGCCGACTCCATCGCGCCCGAGTCGGCCTGCACCTCGGTGCAGCTGCACCTGCAGGTCGCGCCGCACGACTTCGCCGCGCACTGGAACGCCGCCCAGGCCCTGGTGGCACCGCAGGTCGCGGTCGGGGCCAACTCGCCGTACTTCTTCGGCAAGCAGCTGTGGGCCGAGACCCGCGTGGAGCTGTTCGCCCAGGCCACCGACACCCGCTCGATCGAGCTGAAGAACCAGGGGGTCCGGCCGCGGGTGTTCTTCGGCGAGCGCTGGATCACCTCGATCTTCGACCTGTTCGAGGAGAACGTGCGCTACTACCCGGCGCTGCTGCCGGAGACCACCGACGAGGACCCGGTCGCCAAGCTCGAGGCCGGGCAGGCGCCGGCGCTCGCGGAGCTGCGGCTGCACAATGGCACCGTCTACCGGTGGAACCGGCCGGTCTACGACCTGGTCGACGGGATGCCCCACCTTCGGGTGGAGAACCGCGCGCTGCCCGCCGGCCCGTCCATCGTCGACGTCCTCGCCAACGCCGCCTTCTACTACGGCGTGGTCAAGATGCTGGCCGAGGAGGACCGGCCGGTGTGGACCAAGATGAGCTTCGCCGCGGCCGAGGAGAACTTCCGGGCGTGCGCCCAGAAGGGACTGGAAGCGCGGCTGTACTGGCCCGGCTACGGGGAGGTGCCGGTCGACGAGCTGGTGCTGCGCCACCTGCTGCCGCTCGCGCACACCGGGCTGGAGCGCTGGGGTGTCTCCCAGGCGGTGCGCGACCGCTACCTCGGGGTGATCGAGGGGCGCTGCACCTCGGGCCTCAACGGCGCGTCGTGGCAGGTCGCCTGTGTCCGGCGGCTGGAGGACCGCGGGGCCGACCGCGCCACGGCCATGCGTCGCATGCTGGAGCGCTACGTCGGCAACATGCACAGCAACGAGCCGGTCCACACGTGGAAGCTCCCTGACTGACCGACCCCGGAAAGGCGCTCGCGGCAACGGTTCCCGGCGTGTGTCGGCCACTAGGGCTACCCTTCACCTGATCCCCTCCCCTTGACGCCCTTGACGCGAAGGGTGACAGTGGTGAGGGACAGGGAGGCACACATGGACACCCACACCGGCCGCCGTCGCACCGACACCGACGCCGCAGACCGGCCCGCCGATCCCGCGTTCGAGCGCCGGCTGCTCGCCCAGGTCGAGCGGCTCATCGCCGAGCGCGGCTCGGTGCTGGCTGCCCAGGGCAGGTCCCTGGCCGACCTCGGCGACGTCGAGGAGTTCGCCGAGCGCATGGTCGCCGCCCTGCCCACGCGCCACCCCTACGACGAGTCCCTCGGCCCGTTCTACGACACCGCCGGCCTGGTCACCTGGCTCGGCGTGAGCCGCCAGGCGGTGGCCGACCGGGTCCGCCGCGGCACGCTGCTGGCCTGCCGCACCGCTGACGGGCACCTCCTCTACCCCTCCCTGCAGTTCGGCCGGGACGGCCAGGTGCGCCCGGGAGTCTTCGAGGCGGTGGGGGAGTTCACCCGCCGCGGCGTCGACGGCTGGGCGGTGGCGCTGTGGCTGACCACCGCCTCGGAGGCGTTCGAGGGGCACAGCGCCGTGGACTTCCTCGTGCTCCACCGGTCCTCGGCGGCTGCGCTGCAGCGAGTGGCCGAGGTGGCCACCGCCGACGCCCAGTCCTGGGTCGCATGAGCGCAGGCACCCCCGGGCCCCGCTCGCGCGAGGTCGTGGCGCAGCGGGCGCCGCAGACCGCGCTGGCCGGCTTCCCGGCATACCGGCTCGAGCCGCGCACGGTGCTGTGCCGTGCGCACCTGGCGGCCAACGGGCCGTGGTGGTTCAGCCATGACGGCGGGGGCCGGTTCGACCTGCCCGCGCCGCGGGGCACCTGCTACCTCGCCACCGACCCGGCCGTGGCCGTCCGCGAGCGCCTGGGGGCGGTGCTGGGTGGCGTGCCCTACGTGCCGGTGTCCCTGCTGGAGGGGGTCGTCGTCTCCCGCCTGGGGGTCCCGGTCGCACGGCGGCTGGCCAACCTGCGGGTGGCCCGCGCCGCCGACTTCGGCGTCACCCGCGAGCTGGAGACGATGGTCCCGTATGCCGTGCCGCAGGCCTGGGCGCGCGCGCTCGCCGACGCCGCGATGGAGGGAGTGCGCTACGGGCCGCGGTTCACCCCGGGAGCGGCCTCCTCGGTCGCGCTGTTCGACGAGGCGGGTGCCCGGGACTGGCCGACCGACCGGACGCCGGTCCCGGCCGTCGACGTCCCCGGCGGCCCGCACCCGATGCCCGCGCCGCACCGTGGCGACCTCACGGTGGTGCGACCGCCCGGCACCCGCACCCGGGGCCACAAGGCCTGAGCCTCAACGGGTTTCACCGGGGTGGGTGGCCCGAGGCCGCCTCGGTGGCGGCCTGCTCGCAGGTGTCCATGGTGTCCTGCCCGGTGAACGCGTCGTGCACCTTGGCGCTCCCGGCCACGGAGCCGAGCAGCCGGCACACCCGGTCGAGCTGGAAGGACAGGGAAGAGGTGTCGGTCGACGTGTCCCGTGGCAGGGTGTCCACCTCGTCGCGCAACGACGACAGCTGCACCGCAAGCACGACGACGGCGACGGCCAGGACCGTCACGACCGTTGCGAGCCACGTCGTCACCGTGGTGCCGGCTCGGTTCGTCGGTTCGTGCGCCGTCGTGGTCTGCGCGCTCATGGATCCCCCCGGGGTCAGAGGCGGCCGCTGCCGCCGGCGACGACGTTAGCGCTCGGGAGGTTCCGGGGTGCGGTTCCACGACACGATGGCCGGGGTCTCCCGCTCCCAGCCGAGCTCGCTGAGGGAGCCGGCGTGCAGGATGAGCTGCGCGGCCATCCGGGGCTCCTGGCGCAACCACACGGTTGCCAGCACCCGCAGGCAGTGCCCGTGCCCGACGAGGACCACGTCCCCCTCGGCGAGCGCCGGACGCACCCGGTCCAGGACCGCCCGGGTGCGGGCGGCCAGTGCCTCCAGGGTCTCCCCGGGGGTGTCACCGGAGGGGACCCCGTCGTCGAAGACGTTCCACGGCCGGCCGAGGCGCTCGCGGATCTCGGCGGTCGTCAGCCCCTCGTAGGCGCCGTAGTCCCACTCGACCAGGCGGTCGTCCACCTGCACCCCGGTCAGCCCGGCGAGGTCGGCCGTGCGCCGGGCCCGTTGCAGCGGGGAGCTCAGGACCAGGGCGAACCTGCGGCCGTCCAGCAGCGTGGCCAGGGCCTTGGCGCCGGCCTCGCCCTCGGGGGTGAGTGGGACGTCGGTCAGCCCGGTGTGCCGGCCAGCCCGGGCCCACTCGGTCTGGCCGTGGCGCACGAGCAGCAGCGACCCCGGTGACGGGGCGTGAGGAGGAGTCACTCTGGCAGGCTAGAGGCCATGGCTTCCCAGGAGCAGCACCGGTCCGTGTCCCTGCGCCGCACCGGGGAGGGCAACCTCGTCGCCATGAACGCGCGCGGGGGAGAGCTCACCTTCGGCACGGGCGAGGAGGGCCGCTTCACCCCGGTGGAGCTGCTGCTGGCGGCGATCGGCGGTTGCACCGCCCTCGACGTCGACGCCCTCACGTCCCGGCTGGCCGAGCCCGAGCGCTTCGAGCTCGTCGTGGGCGCCGAGAAGGTGCGCGATGCCGATGGCAACCGCCTGCAGGACATCACGCTGACCTTCCACGTCACCTTCCCCGAGGGGGAGCAGGGGGACGCCGCCCGGGAGCGCCTGCCCGACGCCGCCGCGCGCTCGCACGACCGGTTGTGCACCGTGTCGCGGACCGTCGAGCTCGGCACCCCGGTGTCGTGGAGCCTGGCCGAGGACGCCTGACCGGGCGGCATTTCGTCCCTTCTGTCACGATATGGCGCGTGTCTGCGCCAGAACCGTTCCTGTCCGAGCCAGAACCGGTGCTGCCCGCTGCAGCCGCCCCGGTGCGGCTCGCCCCGGCCCCTGCCACCCCGATCGCGGCCTGTCGACCGCTGCACACCGACTCCCTCGACCGGGACCACGCCGGTGCGATCGCGTTCGTGCTCAAGGCTATTGCCGACCCGATCCGGCTGCGGATGGTCAGCATCCTGCTCCGCGCGGAGGGGCGGCAGGCGACCGTTGCCGACCTCACCGCCGAGTTCGACCTGACCCAGCCGACGGTCTCGCACCACCTCAAGGTGCTCCACGAGGCCGGCGTGCTGGAGCGCAGCCGTCGAGGCGTGTGGGTCTGCTACCGCGTCCGGCCAGAGGCCATGGGGGCGTTGTGGCGGGTGTTCGAGGCGCCGCCGGACGGCGCCTGGTGACGCTCGGGGAGTCCTGACCGCCCCGGCCGGACGCTCTCCCACGGCCGTGGGAGACCTCACCTGACCTCGGCTTGCGTGGCCCCGCCGCGCGGCGCAGTCTCGAGACATGGCTGATCTCAACGGCAAGACCATCGCGTTCCTCGTGGCCGGCGAAGGCATCGAGCAGGTCGAGCTCACCCACCCGTGGGAAGCCGCTGCCGCCGCCGGCGCCACCACCGTCCTGCTGAGCCCGAAGGGCGGCTCGGTGCAGGCCTTCAACCACCTCGACAAGGCCGATACGTTCCCCGTCGACCGCCAGGTCGGCGAGGCCTCGGTCGCGGACTACGACGCCCTCGTGCTGCCCGGCGGGGTGGCCAACCCCGACGCCCTGCGCCTCGACCGGGACGCCGTCGGGTTCGTGCGCCACTTCGTCGACTCCGGCAAGCCGGTGGCCGCCATCTGCCACGCCCCGTGGACCCTGGTGGAGGCGGGGGTGCTGGGCGGGCGCACGCTCACCTCGTGGCCGAGCCTGCGCACCGACATCACCAACGCGGGCGGCACGTGGGTCGACCAGGAGGTGGTGGTTGACGGCAACCTCATCACCAGCCGCAACCCCGACGACCTCAAGGCGTTCTCGGCGGCCCTGCTCGACGCCCTCGGCGGCTGACCCGAGCCCACGTCTTACCGGCCGGGACCGGAGCCCGCAGCGGGCGCCCGGTCCCGGCGGAAGTCTCTGGCAGGATCGCCGCATGAGCGCCTCCCGCACGTTCTCGTTCCGGACCCTCAACGTCTTCACGGCGGGGTCCGACGACCCGTTCTCCGGCAACCCGCTGTGCGTCTTCGAGGACGCCCGGGGCCTGAGCACCGAGGAGATGCAGGCGCTGGCCCGCCAGCTCAACCTCAGCGAGACGACCTTCGTCCTGCCTGCCGGGGATGACGGCGCCACGGCGCAGGTGCGGATCTTCACGCCGACCTACGAGATGCCCTTCGCCGGACATCCGACCCTGGGGACCGCCCACGTGGTGCGCGACCTGCTCGGCACCGGGGACGAGGTCGTGCTGCGGGTGCCCGCCGGCGACATCCCGGTCAGGGCGGTAGGTGACCGCTGGACCCTGCAGGCCAAAACCCCTGCGGCGCAACCGGTCCAGGCTTCCCGTGAGCAGCTCGCCGCCATGGTCGGGCTCCCGGTCGAGGCCATCGGGGCCGAGCCCCTGCTCGTCAACACCGGGGTCACCCAGCTCATCCTGCCCGTGCGCAGCGTCGAGGACGTGCGGGCCGCCTCGGCCGACCCGCGGCTCCTGCGCGAGAGCGCCTCGAGCCTGGGCGACGAGGCACTGGTCTACGTCTGGGCGCCCGTCGACGACGAGGTGGTCGAGGCCAGGCTCTTCTTCACCCAGGGCGCGTCCGCGATCGAGGACCCGGCCACGGGGTCGGCCTGCGCCAACCTCGGCGGATGGTTCCACCTGCACGGTGAGCGGGGGCTGCGCCGGGTGGTCCACCAGGGCGCACAGGTGGGCCGGCCCTCCGTCCTCGACCTGGAGGTCGACGACGAGGGGCAGATCCTCGTGACCGGTGAGGTGCGCCAGGTGGGCACCGGAAATTTCACCCTCTGAGTCGGTGCCCGCCGGTAGGTTGCGGCCATGCCGACCTTCACCAGCCATGACGGCGCGATCCTGCACTACGACCTGATCGACGAGGGTGCCAGCGGTGAGCCTCTGGTCGTTCTGGCCGGCGGCGCAGCCCGCCACCCGGCATACCTGGGCGACCTGGCCGGGCTGTCCTCGGTGCGTCCCCTGGCCGTCCTGCACCAGCGGGGTGTGGGTGGGTCCGCCGAGGCGGGCCCGCTGATGGCGTGGCCCGAGCTCGCCCACGACGTCGAGGCCCTGCGCCGCCACCTTGGCGGGGGCCAGCTCGACCTGCTGGCGCACAGCGCGGGCACCCGCGTCGCCTTCGCGTATGCCGCGTCGCACCCCCAGCACGTGCGTCGCCTGTGCCTGGTGACCCCTCCGGCGGACTACCTGGTGGACGTCGAGGACGACAGCAGGGCGATGGTCATGGCTCGCAGCGACGAGCTGTGGTTCCCCGCGTTTGCGGAGGCGGTGCCGGCGCTGGAGGCGGCCAGCACCCCGCAGGAGCACCGCGCCCTGGCCCACCTCATCGCGCCGCTGGCGTGGGGGACGTGGGACGAGCAGGCCCGGGCGCACGAGGCAGTCGGGGACTTCTACCTCGACGCGGCCGGCGCCTTCTTCTCGGCGCCCGTGCCGGAGGGCTTGGCTGAGCGGCTGGCCTCGTGTGGCGCGCAGGTTCTCGTGCTGGCAGGGGAGCGGGACGCCCTGACCGGGCTCAAGCCGGTGCTCGCGGTTGCCGACCTGTTCCCGCGCGGCACGGCCGCCGTCATCGAGGGCGCCGGCCACTACCCCTGGGTCGAGCGCCCGGAGGGCTTCCGCGCCGCGGTCGACCCGTTCTTCGGCATGGACCGCGGCTGAGGGTGCCGTGCCGACCTACGTTGCCTTCCTGCGCGCCGTCAACGTCGGCGGCCGCTGGGTCAAGATGGCCGAGTTGCGGGATGCGTTGCAGAACAACGGGTTCCGCGATGTCGAGAGCTATATCCAGAGCGGCAACCTGCGGCTGACGAGCGCGATGCGGTCAGCCGCCCGGGTCGAGCGAGCCGTGGAGGAGGTCCTCCGCGAGGGCTGGAAGCTGGAGGTGCCCACGATGGTGCGCACCCCGGCCGAGCTGCGCTCGCTCGGCACGGCCCTCGCCGGCCTGGACACCCCGTTGCCCGGGCAGCCCCGCCGCTACGTGTCCTTCTTCAAGGACGAGCCGCCCGAGGGCGCCGTGCAGGCCCTACACGCGTGGGACCGGGAGCATGAGCGGGTGCGGGTGCTCGGCCGGGAGGCTGTCCTGTGGCTGAACCTGCCGGCCCACGAGGCGAAACTGACCAACGCCAGGCTCGAGCGGCTCGGGGGTGCCCTCGCGACGACCCGCGACGTCAAGGTGGTGGACGAGCTCGTGCAGCGCTGGGGCGGCTGAGCACCGCCCGCCCGGGGGGACCGGGCGGGCGGTGGCCGTCAGTGGTCGCGGTGGTTGTGGTGGCGATGCGTCACCGCGATCATCGCCCACCAGGTCTGCGGGTCGAGCACGCCGGCCGCGCGCACACCGTGGCTGCGCTGCCACGCCAGCAGGGACGCCGCCATGGGCGGCGTGAAGATGCCGGTCCGCGGCAGGCCCAGGACCTGTTGGGCGGCCGCCACGCCGGCGCCCTTCGCGCCGGGCTTGAGCGTCGACCGGGACTGCTGGTAGAGCGCGCGGACCAGGTCATGGCGGCTCAGCTCCGCATAGGTCGGGCCCGGCACGGGTGCCGGAGTCGGCGCGGGGGAGGGGGACGGCTTCGGCGCCGGTGCGGGAGCCGGTGACGGCTTGGGTGCCGGGGCCGGGCTGGGCTTCGGGGCGGGCGCCGGCGTCGGCTTGGGGGCCGGTGCCGGCACGGGTGCGCCCTTGGCGAGGGCCCACAGCGCCGCCGTGGTCCCGTTGAAGGCGCTGAGGTCGACCCGGCCGCTGATGCCGGCGACCCTGCCGGCGTTGGTGTACTGCCAGAACGTGTAGCGGCTCCACCCGCCGGGAAGCGAGGTCGGGGGTCGGCTCGACCAGCTGGCCAGCCACAGGTAGTAGGACCGGAACGCGGTGGAGTTGCCCATCGAGTGGGTCCAGAAGTAGGGGGAGACGTAGACCATCGGCGTGCGACCCGTGGTGGCCTTGACCCGCTTGAGCCAGGTCGAGACCCAGGCGGTGAGCTGGGCCGGCTTGAGGCCGCCGGTGACCTCCAGGTCGAGCACCGGCGGCAGGTCGCCCCGCGCGCCGAGCTTGCCGGCGACCCGCACGAAGTAGTCGGCCTGGGCGGTGGCCGAGCCGGCCGAAAGGCTCGGTCGCGCGAAGTGGTAGGCGCCCCGGGCCATGCCCTTGGCGTGGATCGAGGCGAAGTCCCCGCGGAAGTACGGGTTGGTGTAGCCGGCGCCCTCGGTCGCCTTGACGAAGGCGAACGCGGCACCACCGGTGGCCTTGGCCGCGCCCCAGTCGATGCTGAAGCCGCTGGGGTGCTGGTAGCTGGCGATGTCGGGCCCGATCACCTGGGCGTGGGCGATCGCGGGACCCGACAGGCCGATTGCCGCGAGGGTCGCCGCCGCGATCCGAAGCATCCGGACCCGGTTGTGGGCACGACGAAGTAGAGGTGTTGACATGGTTGGCTGGGTCCCCTTGTTTCCTGCGTGTTCTGCGCAAGCTCTCACGGCACCGCTGCTGGACCGTTCGCCTGGTGGGAGGAGCACCTCGGGCGCCCTGGAGGGCGGGATGCTCCGACCCCATGACGGTAGGTGGCGGGTCGATGAGGGGTGGTCAAATCTGACCAAATGCTGACCTTTCCCCGACCCGCGCCTGTCTTTGGTGTGATCCGGATCCGGGCGAACCGGACAAGTGCGGCACCACCGCCGCAGCGCGCCTCCGGCAAGGACCCCAGTGGCCGATTCCTGCCGTGCGCGCAGGGTGCCTGCTAGTCGTCGGCCATGGGGGAGTGGTCCACGGCGTCTGCCGCTGCGGACATCGACTCGTCCATGTAGATCGAGGTCGTCGACAGGTTGGCGTGGCCGGCGATCTGGGCGACGGTGGCGATGTCGACGCCCGAACGGGCCAGGATCGTCAGCGCGGTGTGTCGCAGCGCGTGGGGCGTGGCCCGGCGGTCGAGCTTGGCGCGGGTGTAGCGCTGGATGAGGTACTGCACGTCGCGGGGTGCCATCCGCCACCCCCGGACCGTGACGAACAGCGCGCGCTCGGCGTCGGCCACCCGGGTGCTGCGGGCGGTGTCTGCCGGGTCGGTCACCGGCGGGGGAGAGGGGCGTCCCTGCTCGAGGTAGGCGTTGATGGCCTCGACGGTGCGTCGTGTCAGCGGCAGGTCACGGTCCTTGCCGCCCTTGCCGTGCACGCGCAGCACCGGCCGGTCGGTCTCCTCGTGCATCCGGATGTCGGTGCGGTTGGCGCCGCACAGCTCGGAGACGCGCGGCCCGGACTCGATGAGCAGCCGCAGAATCGCCTCGTCGCGCAGAGTCAGGCCCTGGTTGGCGCGAGGGTGGTCGACCGCCTTGGTCGACGGCGCGGCCCGCAGCGTGCGCGCCTCGCCCGCCTGCAGACCCAGGCGCGCGCCGGAGGCGCGCTTGGGGGTGCGCGGCGGGCTGAGCTTGAGGGTGGGGTCGACCTGGACGTATCCGCGGTCGGTCGCCCAGCGGAACAGCCCGCGGACCGCGGTGAACCAGCGGGCCCGGGCGTGCGGGCCGCGGCCCTGTGGCTGGCTGCCGTCCTGGCCCATCTTCACGCCCTTGGTGAAGCGGCGGTCGGGAGCTTTGGCTAGGCGGGTGAGGGCCACCTCGATGTCGTCGCCCTCGACGTCGTCAAGCACGGTGTCGGGGCCGAGGAGGGCCACGAACTCGGCGAGGTCGCGGGTGTACGCGTGCAGGCTCGTGGGGCTCATCTCCGAGCGCATGACCCGGCGCTCGAGGGACTCCTGGTACTGCAGGACGGCGTCACGGACCGTGACGCGAGTCAGGAATGCGGGGGAGGCCATGGGCGGAATGTACCATTTGTTCGTGTATGACACATTACACGCACAAGTAAGACCACTTTCCTGCGTTTGGTCCCATTTGCGCTTCTGGATGCCACAGCCTCCCACGAGGCACTGACAGGCCTCCGACACATCCCGGAGGAGCGCGCCGATCGGCGTCCGCTGCCCGGTCCGGCGGACCGTTTGTCGCCGCGCCTCCCGGGCCAGGGCGACGACGGCCTCCAGTTCACGGCCCGCGCGCCGAACCGGGCATGCGCCGACGCCTGCTGGTCTCCGCGGCTCATCTGCAGAATCATCCGCCTGACGTGCCACGCAGCACCGGTTGTCAGGGTGCGTGGCGATCCTCTGGTGCATCGACCCGCTGCGACGTCACCGACGCCTATGGCGTCGTCCCGGCTGGCAGCTGTTCGGTCACGTCGTGCGCGTCGGTCGCGGTAGCTCGCCAGGCGCCGTCCTGGCGAGCGTGTTTCGCGCAGACACGTGGGGCAACGGTCATGCCTGACCGGCCCGGCTTCCTGGCCCCCTCGTCGCTTCCCGGTGCTCAGCCCGTAACGCCGATAATCGACATTATGTCACTTCATCTGGTGAACGCACTCCTCCGCTCGACGCGAGGAAGCCACGCTCCGTCAGCCGGCGAACCTGGCCACGAACCCGACGAGACGTCTGGTGCCAGCGCGTGGAGCTCCTCTGCTTCGATGCGGCCCGCCGCTCGTCCGAGGCGATGACCTCCGGGCTGGCCGACGTGTGCTTCCTGGCCATCGACCCGGCCCGCGAGGCCGAGGTGGCCTTCACCGCCCCGTAGGTCGTCATCGAAGGGGTCTGCGCGGTCCCACTCGACTCCCCCGTCCGCGCCCTCGCCGACGTGGATCGAACAGGTGTCCGCATCGGCGTCAAGCGCGGGTCCGCCTACGACCTGTTCCTCACCCGCACCCTCACGCAGGCGACCGTCGTGCGCGGCGACGAAGTGGTGGCCGCGTTCCGCGCCGCGGGGCTGGAGGTCGCTGCCGGCATCCGGCAGCCGATGACCGCGTTCGTCGACGCCCACCCGGACGTCCGGCTGCTCGAGGACCGCTCCATGCAGATCCGACTGGCCGCGGACCCCTACTCCCCCAGCCACTGCCCGTCGCGCATCAGCTCCCGGCCGCGCAGCTCGTTCTCCTCGCGCCAGGCCTGCACCCGCCGCGGCGTGACCCGGAAGTACGTGTAGTCCGTCGTCAGGTCGCGCGGGTCGAAGCCGGTCCGCGCCGCGAACCTGTTGCCCAGCTCCTCGCTGACGTCCCCGGTGCCCAGCGCCACGACCGCGCCCTCGAGCATGACCACGTCCCGGGTGGTGCCCAGCGCCACGCGCGTCCGGCCGGTGTCGGCCAGGTTGCGCCCGGTCGGGCTCGCCGTCGGCGTCGACACCAGCAGGCTCTGCCCGTCCCAGAGGAAGGACAGGGGCACGAGGTATGGCGTGCCGTCACCCGGGTCCGCCGTGGCCACCCAGGCGTCCACGTCCTGCTCCAGTCGCGCGATGGTGTCGCGCACGCGCTCGTCGGTGCTGCGGGCGGGTGGTGTGGTCATCGCGGCACTCCTGACTGGCCGCCAGGTGCGGCTCCCCCCGCATCCTCTACCGCGCTTCTGGCTCCGGGAGTGAGCCACGCGGTCGCGAGCGCCTGGCCTCGGGACAACCGGGGCAACACGGAGGGCGGCACCCGCGTCGGGTGCCGCCCTCCCCTGCGTCGTCAGTCGCGGAAGGCCTCCTTGACCTTCTCTCCCGCCTGCTTCAGGTCCGCCTTGCTCTGGTCGACCTGGCCCTCGGCCTGCAGCTGGTCGTCGTCGGTGGCCTCGCCGAGTGCCTGCTTGGCCTTGCCCTTGGCCGACTCTGCCGCGTTGCCGATCTTGTCGCTGAGCCCCATGTCACTCCTCCTGCGGTTGAGGAACCGAACCCCGCCACCCTCGCACGGACGGCTGAGGAGCGCAGCACCGGACGGCCGGGATCGCCTCGTCCGTTCGGCCGGAAGACCTGTGGACAGCCCGGTCGGCGCTCGCCCCGTGCCTAGCCTCGAAGGGGCGGGGGCGTCCAGACAAAGGGGAGGCTCAGCCAATGCGGTCGGTATGCCGGGCAGTCGCCAGCGGCGCCCTTGCCCTGTCCCTGACCACGGCCGGTGTCTCCGGTGCCGGGGACGCCCTGGCCGCTCCGGCGCCCTCCCCGACCCCCACGGCCTCCCCGTCGTCGGGCTCGACGGCCGGCGCCACGCCGACCCCCGCCGCGAGCGCCACGCCCACGCCCGGGGTGGACGCCCAGCTGCCCGCCGGTGCCGGGGAGCAGCCGGCGCTCACCCCGGCGCAGCTGTCCAGCCAGATCGCCGCGGCCGACCGGCTCCGGGCCGGGCTGATCGCCTCCAGTGCGAAGGTCGCCACCGCCACGGCCCGCATCGACCGGCTCTCGGGCCAGTCCGCGACCGTGCTGGCCCAGCTGTCGGTGGCCCGGCGGGCCGAGGCGGCGGCGCGCGCGGAGGCGCTGCGTCAGCTCCAGCGGTTCCGCTCGCTGGACGCGGCGATGCAGGCCGACCAGGACAGCGTGGGCCGCTGGGCGCACGACGCCTACGTCAATGGCGGCCCCCTGGCCGACTACATGACCTTCATGCAGGTGCTGAGCACCCCCGACCCGGAGCAGGCCGCCGACCCCATGGCGATCCTGCAGTACGTCGCTGCGGCCCGGGGCCGGGCGCTGGACCGGCTGCAGGGGCTGACCGCGGCCCAACAGGACGCCGCCGACCGCGCCGAGAAGGCAGGCCGGGACGCGATCGCCGCGGCGGCACGGATCCAGGCAGCAAAGGCCAGGCTCGACACCCTGCTGGTCCAGCAGCGTGCGGCCCTCGCCGACCTGCGCCAGTCCCAGGCCGACCAGCTGCTGGCAGCCGGGTCGGTGCGCGGGGCGCTGCTGCGCTCGCACGACCCCGAGGCGCGGGCAGCCGACAGCCGCCTGGCGCAGGCGCTGCAGACCCAGGGCACGCAGGTGTTCGGCGACCCCGGCACCCCGTGCCACGCCAGCACGGCGACCTACCCCAACGGGCAGATCCCCGCTTTGGCCCTCTGCCCCCTGTATGCCGCGCCCGGCAAGGGGCTGCGCCCCGCGGCAGCAGCAGCGTTCAATGCCATGAGCCGGGCCTACGAGAAGGAGACCGGCTCGCCGCTGTGCGTCACCGACGCCTACCGTTCGCTCGCCGGCCAGGTCGCCGTGGCGAAGAGCCGCCCCGGCTTCGCGGCGGTCCCCGGCACGAGCAACCACGGCCTCGGCCTGGCCGTCGACCTCTGCGGCGGCGTGCAGAGCTTCGGCAGCAGCGCCCACTGGTGGATGCAGACCCACGCCCCGCTGTACGGCTGGTTCCACCCCGCATGGGCCGAGCCGACCGGGGTGCTGCCGGAGCCGTGGCACTGGGAGTTCGCCCAGTGAGTCGTCCCACGGCCAGGACACGCGCCCAAAGCAGGTGGCGGCGCGCCACCGCGTGAGAGCCTGCGCGCATGACGAGCGCGCTCGACTCCGGTGTCGGCCGACAGGCCCGACGCGACACCCCGCACCAACGGGCGTGGTACTGGTACGACTGGGCCAACTCGGCCTACGTCACCACCACCATGACGGTGCTGATCGGCCCCTACCTCACATCGGTGGCCAAGGCCGCCGCCTGCCCGGGGCTGGCCGACGGGGCGTCCTGCCGGACGGACCTGGACGTGCTCGGCATACCGGTCTCCCCCGGCTCGCTGGCGCCGTACACGCTGACCGTGTCCACCCTGGTCTCCGCGGTGCTGCTGATCTTCGTCGGCGCCGTCGCCGACCGGTCCCCCCGGCCGACCCGGCTGTTCGCCGGGTTCGCCTGGGCCGGCGCGCTCGCCGGCAGCCTGCTCTTCCTCGTCGCGGGTACCAGTTGGCAGCTCGGGGTGGCGCTGCTCATCGTCGCCAACCTGTGCCTCGGCTCCTCGCTGGTGATCTATGACTCCCTGCTGTGCCGGATCGCCGCGCCCGACGAGCGCGACCGCGTCTCCAGCCGGGGCTGGGCCCTGGGCTACGCCGGCGGCGGGCTGCTGCTGGCGCTGAACTTCGTGCTGCTCAACGTGCACGACGCCCTCGGACTGAGCCAGGGCATGGCGGTGCGGGTCAGCCTGCTCTCGGCCGGACTGTGGTGGGGGGCCTTCACGCTCATCCCGGTGCTGGGGCTGCGCGACGTCCACGGGACGACGGCCACCCCCGTGGAGAAGCAGGCCGGGGTCGTCGGCGGCAGCGTGCGGCAGCTGGCGCGCACGTTCGCCGAGCTGCGCCGCTACCCGCAGACGCTGCTGTTCCTGCTCGCCTACCTGTTCTTCAACGACGGCATCCAGACCGTCATCGGCAGCTCGAGCCTCTATGGCATCGAGGAGCTGAAGTTCGCCCAGAGCACCGTGCTGGGCGTGTTCCTGCTCGTGCAGTTCGTCGCGTTCGGCGGGGCGCTGCTCTTCGGCCGGCTGGCCGGTTCCTACGGCGCGTGGCGGGTCGTCCTGACCAGCCTGGGCGTGTGGACCCTCGTGGTCACCGCCGCCTTCTTCGTGCCGGCGAAGGCCCTGGGCGCCTTCGTGGCGCTCGCGGTCCTCATCGGCATCGTCCTCGGCGGCAGCCAGGCCCTGTCGCGGTCGCTGTACAGCCAGCTGATCCCCCGCGGCCGCGAGGCGGAGTTCTTCAGCCTCTACCAGGCGATGGAGCGCGGCACGAGCTGGTTCGGCACGTTCGTGTTCGGCCTGGTGCACCAGCTCACCGACTCCTACCGCTGGGCGATCGTGGCGCTGATCGTCTTCTTCGTGCTCGGCGGGGTGCTGCTCTCACGCGTGCGCATGGCCGAGGGCATCCGGGCGGCGGGCAACGAGCTGCCCGCCGTGGTGTGACTCACAGTCCCCGCACAACTTCGGATCCGGGGCGCTGAGCAGGAACATTGCGCCCGGTCCCGGCGTTGGAGCAGGTGATTCCCCCACGCACCACCTGTGCTGGCGAGCAACACGTTGGGAGACCTCCGACATGGCCGAACGATCACTGCGTGGCACCCGTCTGGGCGCCCTGAGCATGGAGACCGACGAGAACGTCGTGCCCAGCGAGCGCCAGCTCGTGAAGTACGTCTGCCCTCAGGGCCACGTCAGCGAGCTGCCCTTCTCGATCGAGGCGGACGTGCCGCCGAGCTGGGAGTGCCGCTGCGGCCTCGACGCCAAGCTGGTTGACGGCCCCGAGCCCGAGGCCAAGGCGACCAAGCCGGCGCGCACCCACTGGGACATGCTGCTCGAGCGCCGCTCCATCCCCGAGCTGGAGGAGCTGCTGCAGGAGCGCCTGGCCCTGCTGCGCGAGTCCCGCGGCGAGAAGCCGCGCCGCAAGCGCTCCGCCTGACCTGAGCACCCCGCCGTCGACGACGGCCACGGTCTGACCCCACGCCACCCCCTCCGGCGTGGGGTCTGTGCTGTCCGCACCGGTTGGCTGCCGCGGTCCCGGTCGGCGGACGCGCCGCTCGCCCGGTATGCCGGGTGGCCGGCTAGAGCACCTCACCCTCGATGGTGTCCCCACCGGCGCCGCCCGCTCCCCCGGGCCCGCCCCAGCCGCGGAGCAGCCGGGCGGCCACGGCGCGCTCCAGCAACCGGCGTGCCAGGGGCCGGGTGACCGGCAGGACGAAGAAGAACCCCGCGATGTCGGTCAGGAAGCCCGGGGTGAGCAGCAGGGTGCCGCCGACGAGGACCAGGGCCGCGTCGGTCAGTTCCCGGGAGGGCATCCGGCCGGTCTGCAGCGCCACCCGCAGTGCCTGCCACGTCTTGGAGCCCTCCCGGCGCACCAGCCACGCGCCCAGCGCCGACTCCACCAGCAGCAGGAAGAAGGTCTGCCACCCGCCGATGGCCTTGCCCACCGCCACGATCACCGAGATCTCGGCGATCGGCACGACGACCAGCAGGACGAAGACGACGGTCAGCCACCGGGGTCGGCGCCGCCGCGGCGGGTGGGTGGTCACTGTGGCAGGCGGTGCCAGGTCGGCTCGCGCCGGGTCAGGGCCCGGAGCTGCCCGGCACGGTAGGTCGCACCCCAGGCGGTGATGCGGCGCATCGACTCGCGCACGATGTCCTTGCTCATCTTGGAGTCACCGATCTCGCGCTCGACGAAGGTGATCGGCACCTCCCGCACGGTGAGCCCGCGACGCACGGCGCGCCATACGAGGTCGACCTGGAAGCAGTAGCCCTGGGAGGCGACGTCGTGCAGGTCCATGAGCCGCAGCGCGGCGGCGCGGTAGACGCGGTAGCCGCCGGTGGCGTCGCCGACCGGCATGCCCAGCAGGGCCTTGATGTAGATGTTGCCACCCACGCTGAGCGCCTTGCGCGACAGCGGCCAGTTGACCACGGTGCCGCCGGGCACCCAGCGGGAGCCGAGGACCACGTCGGCGCCTCGCAGCGCCTCCAGCAGCGAGGGCAGCTGCTCGGGCTGGTGCGAGCCGTCGGCGTCCATCTCGACGAGGGCGTCGTAGCCCTGCTCCAGCGCCCAGGCGAAGCCGGCCAGGTAGGCGGCGCCGAGGCCCTCCTTGCCCTGACGGTGCAGCACCCTGACGTGCTCGTCGACCGCGGCCAGGCCGTCGGCGACCTCGCCGGTGCCGTCGGGTGAGTTGTCGTCCAGCACCAGCACATCGGCCTCAGGCACCGTGGCCCGCACCCGCGCGACGATGCGCGGCAGGTTCTCCCGCTCGTTGTACGTCGGGATGAGCACGACGACCCGGCCGATCGGGCCGCGGTCGGAGGAAGCGTCCGCGGTGCGGGGCGCAGGGTGGGTCATGTCCGTCCTTCACTGGTGGTGCGGTCGCCCCGACTGTACCGGCGCAGCCCGTGCCGTCCGCGGGCGATCAGCAACAACACCACGGCGGCGCAGGCGAGCAGCTCCGGCCACTGACCGACCCGGTCGGCGAGGGTCAGGCCCGAGCGCACCGGCAGGACGCCGGCCAGCAGCGCCGCGGTGAACAG
>NZ_JBTCWL010000065.1:0-21923 GCF_054325275.1 Oryzihumus sp. | reverse complement strand
GGCCTCGCGGCCCGGCGGGCGGCGCAGCAGCAGCGACACGGCGCGGTAGGCCTCGGCCTGCTTGGACAGGTCGTCGAAGACGATGAGGACGTGCTTGCCCTGGTACATCCAGTGCTGGCCGATGGCCGAGCCGGTGTAGGGCGCGAGGTACTTGAAGCCCGCCGCGTCGGAGGCCGGGGCCGCGACGATGGTGGTGTACTCCAGCGCGCCGGCCTCCTCGAGCGTGCCGCGGACGGCAGCGATCGTGGAGCCCTTCTGGCCGATGGCGACGTAGATGCAGCGGACCTGCTGGCTCGGGTCGCCCGACTCCCAGTTCTGCTTCTGGTTGATGATCGTGTCGATCGCCACCGCGGTCTTGCCGGTCTGGCGGTCACCGATGATCAGCTGACGCTGGCCACGGCCGATCGGGGTCATGGCGTCGACGGCCTTGAGGCCGGTCTGCAGGGGCTCGTGGACCGACTTGCGCTGGACCACGGTCGGGGCCTGGAGCTCCAGGGCGCGACGGGCCTCGCCCTTGATCTCGCCGAGGCCGTCGATCGGCTGGCCGAGCGGGTTGACGACGCGGCCGAGGAAGTCGTCGCCGACCGGGACCGAGAGGACCTCGCCGGTGCGCTTGACCTCCTGGCCCTCCTCGATGCCGGAGAAGTCACCGAGGACGACGACACCGATCTCGTGCACGTCGAGGTTCAGCGCGATGCCGAGCGTGCCGTCCTCGAACTGCAGCAGCTCGTTGGTCATCGCCGAGGGCAGGCCCTCGACGTGAGCGATACCGTCACCGGCGTCGGTGACGCGGCCGACCTCTTCGCGGGAGGCCGCGCCGGGCTCGTAGGACTGGACAAAGCTGTCCAGTGCGTCCCGGATCTCCTCCGGACGGATCGTGAGCTCCGCCATCAGTGTCTCTCTCCTCTGGTGCGGTCCTTGCCGGACCGGTGTTGACAAGCGTGAAGTTGTGCTGGTGGTGCCGTGCGCTGCCGGCGAGATGTGCCGCTCAGCCGGCCAGGAGCCGGCGCGCGGCTTCCAGACGACGCAGCATCGTGCCGTCGACGACCTCGTCGCCGATCTGCACGCGGATGCCGCCGATGACCTCGGGGTCGACGACGACGTTGACCTGGACCTGACGGCCGTAGATGCCGGTCAGCGCCTCGGCCAGCCGACGACGCTGGGCGTCGTCGAGCGCGACGGCCGAGGTGGCCGTGGCGGTGAGCTGCTCACGACGCTTGGCCGCGACCTGGAGGTAGAGCTCGATGGTGCGGTCGAACCGGCGACCGCGGGGGGCCAGCACCGCCTGGCGGGCCAGGCGGACGGACTCGGCGGACGCCTTGCCCTGCAGCAGCCGGCCCACGAGATCGGCCTGCGCCTCGCGGTTGGCGTTGCGGTCGGCGACCGCGTCGCGCAGCTCGGCGGTGCCGGCCACGACCCGCGCGAAGCGGAACAGCTCGTCCTCGAGCGCGTCGAGCCGGCCACCGGCCTCGGCGGAGGCGGTGACGGTCTCGACGGCCAGGAGCTCGAGGGCGTCGGTCAGGTCACGCTCCTCGGACCAGCGCTGGGCCACCAGCTCGGAGAGCACCGAGAGGGAGGCGTCGCCGACCTTGCCGCCGAAGAGCCGGCCGACCAGCTCGCGCTTGGCCGAGGCCTCACGCGAGGGGTCGGCCAGCGCCCGGCGGAGCGAGGCACTGGAGTCCAGCGCAGCCGTGATGCCGAACAGGTCCTCGGCCAGGGCCGACCAGTCGGCCCCGGTCCCGAGCGCCGCGGAGAGCGCGTCGTGACCGGCGATGAACGCAGCGCGCGAGGAGCCACGCATCAGATGCCCTGCCCGTGCTCGCCGGAGCCGGCGGAGACGGCCTCGGGACGGATCGAGCCGGACTCGAGCTCGGCGAGGAACCGGTCGACGGTGCCCTTCTGACGGACCTCGTCCTCCAGCGACTCGCCGACGATGCGGCTGGCCAGGTCGGTCGAGATCCGACCGACCTCGCTGCGCAGCGAGATGAACGCCTGCTGGCGCTCGGCCTCGATCTGCTTGTGCGCAGCCTCGGTGATGCGCGCGGCCTCGGTCTGGGCCTGGGTGCGCATCTCCGCGACGATCGCGGCGCCCTGCTCGCGCGCCTCCTCGCGGATGCGGGCGGCCTCGGCGCGGGCCTCGGCGAGCTGAGCCTTGTACTGCTCGAGCGCCGCCTGCGCCTCCAGCTGGGCCTCCTCCGCCTTGTGCATGCCGCCCTCGATGGCGGCGGTGCGGTCGGCATAGGCCTTCTCGAGGTTGGGCACGACCTTCTTCTGCACGATGACGTACAGGATGGCGATCGCGATGAGGCCGAAGATCAGCTCGCCCCAGTGGGGCAGAACCGGGAGCTTGTCGGCCTCACCAGCGGTCGCCAAAGCCGCGACGTGCGACGTGCTGGCGAAAAGCTGCACGGGGTTCTCCTAGTGCCTTGGTGCCAAAAGTGGTGCTACGGGGTGGTGGTACGTCAGCCCTTGAAGACGAAGGCGAGAACCAGACCGAAGATGGCGAGCGCCTCGGCGAGCGCGAAGCCCAGGATGGCGATGGACTGCAGCATGCCGCGAGCCTCGGGCTGACGGGCGACGCCGTTGATGTAGGCGGCGAAGATCAGGCCGATGCCGACGCCGGGGCCGATGGCGGAGAGGCCGTAGCCCAGGATCGCGATGTTACCGGTCACGATGTCTTCCTCTTTCGTTCTTGGTGTCCCGCGCGGCACGTCACCGCCCGGAAGTCTGTGTGGTGTGTCAGGTGTTCAGTTGTGGGTCACGCAGCTGTGGGTGGCGACGGTCAGTGCTCGTCGGCCAGGGCGCCGGCGATGTAGGTCGCGGCGAGGAGGGTGAAGATCAGCGCCTGCAGGAACTCGATCAGGGCCTCGAAGATGGTCATGACGAACGCCATGCCGAAGGAGCCGACCGAGACGATCTTCAGGCCGAAGGAGCCGTGCAGGAGCATGTACTCGCCACCGGTGATGAACAGCAGCAGGAGCATGTGGCCGGCGAACATGTTGCCGAAGAGTCGCAGCGCGAGCGTGAGCGGCCGGGTGATGAAGTAGGTCATCAGCTCCAGTGGCACGATCAGCGGGAGGATGCCCTTGGGCAGGCCGCCCGGGATCATCGACTTGAAGTAGCCGGCGAAGCCGTGCTTGCGGAAGCCGAGGTAGTGGTAGGTCACGTAGACCACCAGCGTCAGGGCGATCGGGAAGCCGACACGGCTCATGGTCGGGAACTGCACCGGCGGGATGACGCCGAAGAAGTTGTTGACCAGGATGAGCACGAACATCGAGAACAGCAGCGGCACGAAGCGCAGGAAGTCCTTGCTGCCGATGATGTCGCGGGCGATGGTGTTGCGGACGAGGTTGTAGACGCTCTCCGTCATCCACTGGGACTTGCTGGGGACGACAGCCGCGCGGCGCGTGGTGGCCACGAGGACCCACCCGATGAGCCCGACGGACAGGAGGATGACCACCGCGGCACGCGTGATGGCGAACGGGCCGTCACCGATCAGCGGCTGGTAAAACTCGGCCGGGGTCGGCGACTGGAATCCGCTGCCTTCGGCCGGCAGGCCGCTCAGCGTGGCCAGCACGTTCAGGCTCACAGGGTCTCCTCGAATTGCGACGAACCATTCAGGGGGGCGGAGGCGCCCCGGGGGACCGCTGCGACAGCACCGGTCATCACGCAGCGCGCGCTCGTGCGCGCCACGGAAGTCACTTCGACGTACCGTACCTGAACCACACGAGGTACAGCGACGTGGCCATCCCCATCAGAAGCCCCACGACGACCAGGAACGCCGTGCCCAGCCAGTGGTCCAGCAGCCACCCGATCCCGCCGAAGAGAACCGGCCCGGAGATGAGGTACGAGACGGCGCTCCACGCGGCGGACTCCTCCAGCCGAGGGTGCCCCGCATCGGGGTCCGGCGGCCCGCTCGGACCGGGTGAGGTCGGGTGATCGTCGCTCATGGACTGCTCCTTGGGTCACCATGTCACTCCCCCGCCTCCGGCGCACCCGGGGAGGCCGGGACGTCGTACACGCTCTTGCGCATCCGCACGAAGGCGAGGACCTGGCCGACCTGCCAGACGAGGGTGACGGCCAGGGCGGCGATGCCGAAGGCCGTGCCGTCCAGCCAGCTCGCGCTGGAGAGGCTGATGATGACGATGCCGAGGAACAGGACCTGGCCGAGGTAGACGGCGAGGGCTCCGGCGAGCAGCGACAGCGGGTTGGCGTTGGTCACCCGCTTCATCACCGCCAGCCCACCGGCGAAGAAGGCGATGGTCACCACGACGGCGAGCAGGGCGGCGAGGCCACCCCGGCTCCCCCGGGCGACCCAGAGGGCGATGACCACGATCGGGGCGGCGACGAGGGACGGCACCAACGCGCCGCGCAGCATGGCGGCGAAGGGTGCCGCAGGTGCCGGGGCTGGGTGCTCGGTCATGTCTGGCCTTGCTGGTCGTGGGCGTCTGGACGGCGTCTCGCGACGGGCGGTGCAGCCTCGGTGAGGACCTGTTCGACGGGGCTCACAGGTTCCTTTGAGGTGCTTGTGAAAGGTATCACAAGCGCGTGTGGGGCCTCCACCTGGGGAGCCCCACTGTGAGGATCACCGCAAGCAGGCAGGCCGCGAGGATCACGGAAAGGGACACCCAGATGTCCACCCCGGGGAAGGCGAAGGACACCGCGCCGAGGGAGACCACGGCAGCCCACAGGTAGAGCAGGAGCACCGCGCGGCGGTGGCCGTGCCCGATCTTGAGCATCCGGTGGTGCAGGTGCTGGGCGTCGGGATGCCACGGCCGCAGCCCGGCCCGGGTCCGCCGGACCACCGCGAGGAGCACGTCCAGCAACGGCAGCGACAGGATCGCCAGGGGCAGCAGGATCGGCAGGAACGCGGCGGTCACCTCGTCCTTGCTGACCGAGGACGGGTCGACGTTGCCGGTCATCGAGATGGTCGCCGCGGCCAGCAGCAGGCCGAGCAGCAGCGCCCCCGAGTCGCCCATGAACAGCCGCGCCGGGTGGAAGTTGTGCGGCAGGAAGCCGGCGCAGCAGCCGACCAGCGCGGCCGTGACGAACGTGGCCGAGGAGAACACGTTGGGCGGGTCGTAGCTGCGCGAGAGCAGGTAGGAGTAGACGAAGAACGCCAGCGCCGCGATGCCGACCACGCCCGCGGCCAGCCCGTCGAGGCCGTCGATGAAGTTCACCGCGTTGATCGAGATGATGACGATGACGATCGTCAGCCCGACCAGCACCGGCGTCGGCAGGATCGTGACCCCGAACAGCGGCAGCTGCAGCAGCTGCACGCCCTTGAAGGCCATGATCCCTGCGGCGAGCATCTGCCCGGCCAGCTTGGTGATCCAGTCCAGCTCGCGCATGTCGTCCAGCGCGCCGACCGCACAGACGATCACCGCTCCGGCCAGCACCCCCATCGGCTCCCCGGTCGGGAACACCTGCGAGAGGTAGGGCAGCTGGCTGGCCACCAGCCAGGCCGAGCCGAAGCCGATGAGGATGCCCACTCCCCCGAGCCGCGGGATCGGGGTGGCGTGCACGTCGCGGTCGCGGACGGGCGTGAAGGCTCCCGTCGCGACCGCGACCCAGCGCACGAAGGGGGTCGCGACATACGTCATGGCCGCGGCCACGACGAAGACCAGGAGGTACTCCCGCACTCAGCTGCCTCGTTCGCTGTGGAGGTGTGTGCTCTACCCGCGAGGGTATGCCGGGAAGCGGCTCACGAGGTCGCCCACCTCCGCGCGCACGTCCTTGGCGACCGGGTGGTCGGGGTCACCGTCGGTCTGGGTGACCGCGCGGTGGATGAGGTCGGCGATGACCTTCATCTGCTCGGTGCCCATGCCCTGGGTGGTGACTGCCGGGGTGCCGACCCGGATGCCCGAGGCGGTGTTCGGGGGCTGCGGGTCGAACGGGATGGCGTTCTTGTTGAGGACGATGCCGGCCGCGTCCGAGCGCGCCTCGGCGTCCTTGCCGGTGACGCCGACGCCCTGGAGGTCGTGCAGCGACAGGTGGGTGTCGGTGCCGCCGGTGATCGGACGAATGCCCTTCTCCCCCAGCGAGGCCGCGAGCTGCTGGGCGTTGGCGATGACCTGCCGGGCGTAGGTCTGGTACTCCGGGCGCAGGCACTCGCCGAAGTTGACCGCCTTGGCGGCGATGGCGTGCATCAGCGGGCCGCCCTGCATCATCGGGAAGACGGCCTTGTCCAGCTTGGCGGCGTGCTCCTCCTTGCAGACGAGCGCACCGCCGCGCGGGCCGCGCAGCACCTTGTGCGTGGTGAAGGTGACCACGTCCGCGAAGGGCACCGGGCTCGGGATGGCCTGACCGGCGACGAGGCCGATGAAGTGAGCGGCGTCGACCCAGAAGATCGCGCCGACCTCGTCGGCCACCTCGCGGAAGAACTGGAAGTCGATCAGGCGCGGGATGGCCGAGCCGCCGGCGACGATGACCTTGGGCTTGTGCTCGCGGGCCAGGTCGCGCACCTGGTCGTAGTCGATGTCCTCGGTGTCCTTGTTGACGCCGTAGTGCACGGCGTTGAACCACTTGCCGCTGAAGGAGACCTTGGTGCCGTGGGTCAGGTGCCCGCCGTGCGGCAGGGACATGGCCAGGATGGTGTCGCCCGGCTGGCAGAACGCGCCGTAGACGGCCTGGTTGGCGCTGGCGCCCGAGTGCGGCTGCAGGTTGGCGTGGTCGGCGCCGAAGAGCCGCTTGGCGCGCTCGATGCCGATGCTCTCGGCCTTGTCGACCTCGGAGCAGCCACCGTAGTAGCGGCGGCCGGGGTAGCCCTCGGCGTACTTGTTCGACAGCGTCGAACCGAGCGCCGCGAGCACTGCCGGGCTGGTGAGGTTCTCGCTGGCGATGAGCTGCAGGCCGCTGCGGACCCTGTCGAGCTCGGACAGGAGCACGCCCGCGATCTCGGGGTCCTGCGCCTGCAGCGCCCCGAAGTCGGGGCCGTAGAAGGTCTGGTCAGCGGTCATGCGGGCTCTCCGTCGCAAGCTGGGAGTGGGCGAGGGCAGTCTGCTCGCCGCCACTCTATTGCGTCCCGCTGCACGCCCGACGGCGGTGTCCGCGCCGGCTTCCGGGTCAGGACAGCAGCGCGATCAGGGCCTGGGCGTCCACCGGCGCCCGGACCTTGGCGTCGTTGTCGAAGTAGACGACGACGTCGGCCCCGGCGTCGGCCCAGCCGCGCACCTTCGCGGCCCACCGCTCCAGCGCCTCGGGGGTGTAGCCGCTGGTGTAGAGCTCCTGGTCGCCGTGCAGGCGGACGTAGACCAGGTCGGAGGTCACGTGCTCGAGCACCGGCCACCTCCCGGCGGTGTCGGCGACCACGAGCGCGACGTCGTGGCGGCGCAGCAGCGCCGGCACGTCGGGGTGGGTGAAGCTGTGGTGCCGGACCTCGAGGGCGTGGCGGATCCGGCGGGGACCGCACCCGGGCAGCGCTGCGGCCAGGACCCGGTCGTCAGCGAGCTTGTCGTCGTGCCCGCGGGCCAGGACCGCCGCCTCGTCCTGGGTGCGCGGCAGCTGGTCGAAGAACGCGGCCAGCCGGTCGGCGTCGTAGCCCAGCGTCGGCGGCAGCTGCCACAACACCGGGCCGAGCTTGGGCCCGAGGGCCAGGACGCCCGAGGCGAAGAAGTTGGCCAGCGCGGTCTCCACCCCGGCCAGCTTCTTCAGGTGGGTGATGAACCGGCCGCCCTTGACCGCGAAGACGAAGTCCTCCGGGGTCTCCTCCCGCCAGGCCGTGTAGCTGGAGGGACGCTGCAGGGAGTAGAAGGAGCCGTTGACCTCGATCGAGGTGAGCCGGGACGCGGCCCAGGCCAGCTCCTCGCGCTGGGGCAGCCCGGGCGGGTAGAAGGTGCCGCGCCACGCCGGGTAGCGCCACCCCGAGATCCCGACCCGGACCTGCCCCATGACCGCAGGCTAGCTGTCGTGGCCGTCGATACCGTCCATGGTCACGACACCTGGGAGGCCATGACCCGTTCGTGGATGCCCATCACGGCGGCCCGGGCCGACAGGAACGCTCCGGCCTGCCACGACACCAGGTGGGAGAGCCAGTCACCGGCGAAGTACACCCGCCCGGCAGGCTTGTTCAGCAGGGCGTACTCGCGCTCGGTGCCGTTGGGCCAGGAGATCCACCCGCCCTCGATGAACGGGGTGCGACGCCAGGCGACGGAGAAGGACGAGACGAGCTCGTCGCGGTACTTCTCGCCGTAGATCCTCACGCCGGCCGCGACGGCCCTGCGCACGCGCGCGGCCGGGTCCAGCGAGTCGTAACGCAGGGAGTCAGCGTCACGGTTGTAGTAGCCGAGCACCACGCCCCTGTCGCCGAGGAACCCGTGGGAGGGATGCCAGATCTGGCGGACGTCCATGTCGGTCGTGGTGATGCCGCCGAAGATGCGTTCGTCCTCCTCCCACCAGCGCCGTCCGTACTCCAGCCCGAGCTTCCCGACAGAGAGGGGGCGGGGCAGGCCGAGGGCTCGCTGCACCTCGCCGCCCAGATTGTGGTGCAGGCGTGCGAGCAGGTGCGGTGGCATCGCCGCCACACAGAAGTCCCCGGTCTCGTGTCGGATGCCCCCGTCGCCGTTGCGGAAGACGACCTCGACGCCATCCGGACGGTCGGTCACCGAGAGCACCTGACAACCGAACCGCACCCGGTGGCGACCGACCTGTCGGGTCAGCGCATCGACGATCCGGTCCATGCCGCCGACCGGCTGGAACATCATCATCGCCTGCCGGTACTCGAGCTCGAAGGAGAAGTCCAGGCCCACGTCACTGCCCAGGACGTCGTGCAGCGACGGGGGTGGCGCCAGGACGACGCCGCGCTGGCTCCCGGCACCGGGGTTGACCCGGTAGCCACGCCGACTGCTCCCGGTGTAGCGCCAGCCGTGCTTCCGGCCCTCGATGCCGCCGAAGTCCCGCAGGAAGTCGAGCAGGTGCTCCTTGTCCGTGGCGGTCAGCTCTCCGTCCAGCGCTCCCCTGTCGGTGGCCTTGGCCAGCAGCTCCGAGATGTAGCCGTACACGTCGGCCTTGGCAGTCCGGTACGCGATCGGATGCCCCGACAGCGGCCCCTTCTGGTGGTAGATGACCTCGTCGGCGTTCTGGTTGGCCAGCGGCTCGATCGCCACGCCGAGCTCGCGGCAGTAGTCCAGCGTGACCATCCACTGGGCAATGCGGGAGGGGCCGGCGTTGAGGTACTGCCCCTCGGCGAACGCAGACGTCTGGGTGTGCCCGTCCAGGTCACGCTCGGTCGTGCCGCCCCGCACTGTCCAGTTGCGCCCGCCGGGACGGTCCTTGGCCTCCAGGACCCGGCAGTCGTAGCCGGCCTTTCCCAGCTCGTATGCCGCGGCGAGCCCGGCGATCCCCGCCCCGAGGACCACCACCCTCGCCCTCCGACGTCCGCTGAGGCTGAAGTCCGCTGATGCCGGCGGGCGGTAGGCCACTCGCGAGGTGGCCTCCGTCGGGGCCAGGCCCAGCAGCCCCATGGCCTCGAACAGGATGCCGGCACCACCGGTCGCCCCCACCGCCTCGAGGACGGCCCGCCTCGACACCTGCGCGCTCATCTGCCACTCCTTGTCGTGACGGCGAGCTGTCCTGCTCGGCCGCCACCGCTGCCGGAGGAGGCATCCGGGGCTCGGACGGCGGCGTTCCCACCCGGCAGACCAGAAAAGTCTGGGCCGCCCTGTCGCCGAAGTCACGGGACGTACGCCCTTGGGGCGGTCCGACGTCACGAAGGCTGGAAGCGCAGCTCCGTCTCGCCGAGCACCTCGCGCAGCTGCTCGGCACTGACCCCGCCCTCACGCAGCACCACCGGCACCTCGCCGGTGCAGTCGACGATGGTCGAGGGGACGTTGCCCGAGGTGGGTCCGCCGTCGAGGTAGACGCTGACCGCCGCGCCGAGCTGGGCCGCCGCGTCGGTGACCGAGGTGGCCGCCGGCTGGCCGGTGATGTTGGCGCTGGTGACCGCCATCGGCCCCACCGCGTCGAGCAGGGCGAGGGCGACGTCGTCCTCGGGCATGCGCAGCGCCACGGTGCCGTTGGTGTCGCCCAGGTCCCACATGAGCGAGGACTGGGCCAGCAGGACGACCGTGAGCGGGCCGGGCCAGAACGCCTTGACCAGCTCGCGGGCGTAGGCCGGCACCGAGGTGGCCAGGCCGTCGAGGGTGCGCGGGTTGGGCACGAGGACCGGCGGCGGCATCTCGCGCCCGCGGCCCTTGGCGGCCAGCACCGCGGCCACGGCGTCGGGCGAGAAGGCGTCGGCGCCCACGCCGTAGACGGTGTCGGTGGGCAGCACGACGACCTCACCACGGCGGACCGCCTCGGCGGCCTCCGCGACGCCCGTGGCCCGGCCCTCCTCGGTCGTGCAGTTGTAGACGGGACTCATGGGGCGAGCCTAGGGGCGCGCACGGCCACCGTCGCACGGGGTCGCCCGGTCAGGTCGTGCTCGTCGTGCACGTCGGTCCAGCAGCCGGTGGCCCGCAGCGCCGCCGGCAGGCTCTCGCCCTGCGCGTCGGCGTGCTCCATCACCAGCACTCCCCCGTCACGCAGCAGCGCGGCCGCCCGTGCGGCCACGGCGAGCGGGATGGCCAGGCCGTCGTCACTGCCGCCGTAGAGCGCGAGCTCGGGGTCGTGGTCGCGCACCTCCGGGTCGAGCGGCACCGCGCCGACCGGGATGTACGGCGGGTTGCTCACCACCACGTCGACCGCCTCCTCGAGCTCGGGGAACGCTCTGGTCGCATCGCCCTCGCGCAGGTCGACGTCCAGCCCGAGGTCGTCGCGGTTGCGGGAGGCCCAGGCCACGGCCAGCCCGGACAGCTCGACTGCGTGGACCCGTGCCGCCGGGACCTCGTCCTTGACGCTGAGCGCGATCGCCCCCGACCCGGTGCACAGGTCCACGACGACAGGGGCGTCGAAGCCCTCGCACGCCCGGATCGCCAGCCCGGCGACCACCTCCGTCTCGGGCCGGGGCACGAAGACCCCCGGCCCGACGGACAGCTCCAGCCGGCGGAACCCGGCCCGGCCGGTGAGGTGCTGCAGCGGCACCCGTCGGGCCCTCTCCTCGACAAGGTCCGCGAGGCCCTCGGGCTCCGGGGCGCCGAGGACCATGAGCCGCTGCACCTCGGCCGGGGTGGTCCCCAGGGCGTGCGCCGCAAGCGCGACGGCGTCGACGTCGGCACTGCCGACCCCCGCGTCGGCCAGCCGCCGGGACGCCTCGCGGACCGCGGCGCGCAGGTCCCCGCTCACGCGCCGGCCGGGCCCTCGGCGACGGCGGCCATCCGCGCAGCCTCGTCGGCGTCGACGGCGGACTGCACCATCGGGTCCAGGTCACCGTCGAGGACGGTGTCCAGGTTGTAGGCCTTGTAGCCGGTGCGGTGGTCGGAGATGCGGTTCTCAGGGAAGTTGTAGGTCCGGATCCGTTCGGAGCGGTCCACCGTGCGGATCTGGGACTTGCGCGCCGCGGACGCGGCCTCGTCGGCGGCGTCCTGGGCGAGCTGGTGCAGCCGGGCGCGCAGCACGCGCATCGCCGACTCCTTGTTCTGCAGCTGGGACTTCTCGTTCTGGCAGGACACGACCACCCCCGTCGGCAGGTGGGTGATCCGCACCGCCGAGTCGGTGGTGTTGACGCTCTGCCCGCCGGGGCCCGAGGAGCGGTACACGTCGATCTTCAGGTCGTTGGGGTCGATGGTCACCTCGACCTCGTCGGCCTCGGGCATCACGAGGACGCCGGCGGCGGAGGTGTGGATGCGGCCCTGCGACTCGGTGACCGGCACCCGCTGCACCCGGTGGACGCCACCTTCGTACTTCAGCCGGGCCCACGGCGCGTCGCCCGGTTCGGGGGTGCCCTTGGCCTTCACCGCGACACGGATGTCCTTGTAGCCACCGAGGTCGGACTCGGTGGCGTCGATGACCTCGGTCCTCCACCCGCGGCGCTCGGCGTAGCGCAGGTACATCCGCACCAGGTCGCCGGCGAAGAGCGCGGACTCCTCGCCACCCTCGCCGGCCTTGACCTCGAGGATGACGTCACGGTCGTCATCGGGGTCGCGCGGGATGAGCAGCCGGCGCAGCTTGTCCTCCGCGGCCCGCTCGACCGCCTCCAGCGAGGGCAGCTCCGCACGGAAGGCCTCGTCCTCGGCCGCCAGCTCGCGGGCTGCGGCGACGTCGTCGCGGGCTGCGTGCCACGCGTGGTAGGCGGCCACGGTCGGCGCCAGCGCGGCATACCGCTTGTTGAGCTTGCGGACCAGGTCCTGGTCGGTGTGCACCGAGGGGTCGGCGAGCTGCCGCTCGAGGTCGGCGTGCTCCTGCACGAGCGCGGCGGCGGACTCCAGCATCAGTGGCTACTCCAGGGTGGGTGCGGCGGGGGAAAAAGCGACGCCGGCCCCCCGACCTCGGGAGGTCGGGGGGCCGGCGTGCGGGAGAGCTACTTGGCGGCCTTCTTGCCGTAGCGGGCCTCGAAGCGGGCCACACGACCACCGGTGTCGAGCAGCTTCTGCTTGCCCGTGTAGAACGGGTGGCACTGCGAGCACACGTCGGCGTGGATCTGGCCGTTGGTGGCAGTGCTGCGGGTCTGGAACGTCGCGCCACAGGTGCAGGTCACCGTGGTCTCGACGTAGGTGGGGTGCAGGTCCTTCTTCAACGTGTCTCCTCGAGTTGGGGGCGCACCGGGTCGCTGCCCTCGGGTGGGCAGGCGTGAACCGGTAGCCAACACATCAGTGTGCCAGATCAGGCACGTATGCCGAAAACGCCCGCCGGGCCGGGGACATTCCCGGGCTCAGACCGGCTCGGGCAGCCTCGACAGCGGCAGCTCGATGACGACCTCGGTGCCCTCGCCCTCGGTGGAGCTCAGCGACAGCGTGCCCTCGTGCCCCTCGACGATGGTCTTGACGATGGCCAGGCCCAGGCCTGTGCCCGGGATCGCCTGGGACGTGGCGTTGCTGGCCCGGAAGAAGCGGACGAAGAGCCGTTCGAGGTCGGCCGCGGGGATGCCGATCCCGGTGTCGCGGCAGCGGATCCGAACCACGCGGGTCGCGTCCTCGGAGTCGTCGCCGGCCTCGGGCAGCTCGACGGACACGGTGACGGCGCCGCCGGAGCGGGTGAACTTCACCGCGTTGGAGACCACGTTGACCAGCGCGCGCTCGACCTGCGCGCTGTCTGCGGAGATGACCGCCTCCTGCGGCACCGGCGCGATCCGCAGGGTGACTCCCGCGGCGTCGGCCATCGGGGCCAGGGAGTCGCCCACGTGGCTGATGAGGTCGCCGACGCCGACCGGGCGCACGACGGCGCGCAGGCCGGTCGACTCGATCCGGTTGAGCACCAGCAGGTCCTCGATGAGGCCGCGCAGGCGGACAGTGTTGCGCTCGATGATGTCGAGCATCGAGGCCTGCTGCGCGGACAGGTCGCCCACGTCCCCGTCGCGCAGCAGCTCGAGGTAGCCGGCGATCGAGGTCAGCGGGGTGCGCAGCTCGTGGCTGACCGTCGCCATGAAGTCGGTCTTCTGCTGGTCGAGCCGCTCGAGGCGCTCGACGTGCTCGGCCTGGTGGGCGTCGTACTCACCCTGGACGATCGAGCGGGCCACGAAGGTGGCCGACTGCTGGACCGCGTTGACCTCGGGCGCGGACCAGTGGCGCGGGCCGTCC
Source organism: Oryzihumus sp. (assembly GCF_054325275.1). Lineage (NCBI taxonomy): Bacteria > Bacillati > Actinomycetota > Actinomycetes > Micrococcales > Intrasporangiaceae > Oryzihumus > Oryzihumus sp. Next base: position 8,313 of record NZ_JBTCWL010000065.1, on the reverse strand, counting down.
AGCATCATCAGGGCGATCACGCCGAGCACCCGCTCGCCCAGGCCGACCGGGGCCAGGAGCACCGCGCGGGCGCCGGTGGCGCGGGAGAACATCTGTGCCCGTTCGGCCTCCTGGACCCTGGGGTCGAGGAAGTCCGCCAGCGCCGAGGAGGTGGCCGAACCCCACATCTCCTGCGCCAGCTCCACCTCGTGGCGCAGCAGCTCCTCGGACAGGTCCGGCAGGTCGGCCAGGCCCGGGCGGTGCCACTGGCGCCCGTGCCGGACGACCCGGTCGCTGTCGATGATGTGGAAGAGCACCCGGTCGACGGCCAGGCCCTTGCCGAGGGCGGCGCAGGTGGCCTCGATGGCCTCGTCCGCGGACGGCGCCGCCCGCACGATGCGGGCGGCCTCTCGGGTGAGCTCGTGCATGAGCAGCGCCTCGGCCTGGGCCAGGCTCAGGCTGACGTTCTGGGCGATGAGGGCGTTGAAGTCGGCCGCCAGCTCGCGCACCTCCATGGCGCCCTGGTCCTCCCGCGCCCGCGCCTCGTGGTCGCCGGCGCGCTGGCGCCGGACCACGCTGCGCAGGTTGCGCAGGGGGCGCGTCACCGAGCGGGACACCCGGTTGCCCAGGAGCAGGCCGACGGCCAGCGCGAGGGCGGTGATCAGGGCGAGCACTGCCGTGTTGCGGGCCAGCTGCTCGCGGGCACTGGTGCGCAGGACGAGCGACTCGCTGGAGACCAGGTCGCTGATCTGCCCGTTGGGCACGCGGAAGTCGTCGAAGAGGTCCTTGCCGTGGGACAGGTCGATGCCCTGCCCCTGCTGGGCGCGCAGCCGCGCCTGGTCCGCATAGGCCCACCAGGCCTCCAGGGCGGCCGCTTCCTCGTCGACCATGGCGAGCAGGTCACGCTTGTTGCCCCCGCTGGCCCGGTCGAGCAGCAGCGAGCGTCGCACCGTGGCGATGTCGGCCACCGCCCGCTCGTGGGCGCCCCAGTACGGCTCGAGGAACCGCAGGTCGCGGCTGGAGGCGTAGCCGCGCAGGCCGCTCTCGGCGTCGGTCATCGCCTGGAGCGCGTCGGCGTTGGAGGTCAGGGCCGGCCCGATGGACAGGGTGAGCCGGTCGACGTAGCCGTTCTCCTGCTGCAGGCCGGCGAAGGCCACCCCGGCGATCACGAGCATCAGCCCGCACAGGATGGCCACCAGCATCCGCAGGCGCTGGGCCACCGGCCGGCGGCTGTTCACTGCTCCCCGCCGTCCGCCCCGGCAAACCCCTGGCGCGTCATCGTGCCCCACACGTGCGTGCCCCGGCGCAGCCCGGCCCACCAGCCCTCGACCCGCCACCAGGCGGTCAGCTGGCGGTAGCCGACGTTCTCGGCCACCGACGCCAGGAGCGTGGCCCCGAGGTCGCGCCAGCGGGGGTACTTGTGGAAGGACAGCTCCTCCACGGCCATCGCGGCGAGGGTGACCACGATCGCGTAGCCGTAGGCGACGAGCACGAACAGCAGGGCGAACCGGACGTTGACCAGGCCGAGGGCCAGCCCGAGCGGCACCAGGATGATCCCCGCGAGCTCCAGGGCCGGCGCCAGCAGCTCGAAGACCCAGTACCACGGCAGGGCGATCATGCCGATCCGGCCGTAGCGCGGGTTGAGCACCATGCCGCGGTACTTCCACAGCACCTCCCACAGCCCCCGGTGCCACCGACGTCGCTGCGAGCGCAGCACCGTGAGGTTGGCGGGCACCTCGGTCCAGGAGACCGGCTCGGAGACGAACTCCACGCGGTAGTCCCGCTTGGCGCGGCGCATGTGGCGGTGGATCCGCATGACGAGCTCGAAGTCCTCGCCGATGCTGTCGGTGTCGAGGCCCTGCACCTCCACCAGCACGTCGCGGCGGAACAGCCCGAAGGCCCCGCTGATGAGGATCAGCGCGCCCAGCCGTGACCATCCGGTGCGCCCGAGCAGGAACGCCCGGAGGTACTCCACGATCTGGACCCGGGGCAGCCACTGCCGCGGAGTGCGGATCTCGACGATGCGCCCGGCGACGACGGTGCAGCCGTTGGCGGCCCGCACCACACCACCGGTGGCGACGGTGCGGATCGGGTCGTCGGCGAAGGGCTTGGCCACGGTGAGCAGGGCGTCGGGGTCCAGCAGCGAGTCGGCGTCGACCATCGCCACGAGCGGCTCGGACGCGGCGTTGATGCCCACGTTGAGGGCGTCGGTCTTGCCGGAGTTCTCCTTGCGGACCGCCACGAGCCGGGTGCGCCCGTCGCGGGGCACCCAGACGTCGATGACACGGGCCTTGACCGGCACGTCCCGCGGCAGCTCCCGGTCCACCCGAACGAGGTCGAAGGCCTCGCGCAGGCGCTCGAAGGTGTCGTCGGTGCTGCCGTCGTCGATGACCACGATCTCGTGCCGCGGGTAGCGCAGCGCGAGCATCGCCTGCACGGAGGGCACGATACCGGCGGCCTCGTTGTAGGCCGGGACGAGCAGGGACACCCCCGGCGCGAGCTGGCTGGACACGGTCTCCTCGCGCCCGGCGTGCTCGAGCCGGCGCAGGTGGGCCACGAAGCCGCCCGCGGCCATGAGGATCAGCAGCAGGTAGGAGGTGTTGATGACGAGGAAGTAGACGAGGACCGGCACCTCGAACGCGTGCAGGAGCCACGTCACGACCCCGCGGGTCGACTTCAGGACGGCGTCGAGGTTCATGCCAGCGCCCCGTCTCCCGCCCGCAGCCGGGCGAGCTGCAGCGCCCCCCGGGCGGCGGGCGCGGCCCGGGTGCCGTCCGGCACCCCGGTGAGCTGCGTGATACCGGCGGGGCCGAGCTGGACGAGCGCGTCCGCAGCGATCTGGGCGAGGCGACGGTCGGGGTCGGCGAGCAGCCCCGCCAGGGCGTCCGCGGCCAGCGGGTGCCCCACCTCCCCGAGCGCCGCGGCGCAGGTACGCCGCAGCTCGACCGGCTCCCCCATGGCGGTATGCCGCGCCAGGGTCGGCACGTCGTCGGCTCCGCCCACGAAGCCGAGGGCCGACGCTGCCGTCGCGCGCACCTCGGGGTCGGGGTCGGCGTCGACGAGCTCGCGCAGCCGCGGCGCGGACGACACGAAGGTGCCGTGCCCGGACACCAGGGCGGCGGCGTTGCGCACGGTCGGGTCGTCGCTGTCGAGGCCCTCGCGCAGGGCGGCCGCTCCCCCGGTGCCCATGGACAGCAGGGCCTCGGCGGCCAGGAAGGCCGGGACCCCGACGTGCCCGCGCACGCTGTGCAACGCCCGAAGCACGTCCCCGGCGGCGAGCGGGTCACCGATGGCGCCCAGGGCGCGGACCGCGACCAGGCGCACCTCGGCCGAGCGGTCCCGGAGCAGCGGCAGCAGGTGGGGCACGTGGGAGCGGTCGCGGACCAGGCCCAGCAGGTAGGCGGCACGGGCCCGGGTCACCACCGAACGCGACCCCAGCTCGGCCAGCGCGCGGTCGACGTCGCCGTGCTCGCGCAGCACGAGCACGAGGTCCTCGACCGGCTCACCGCGGACCTTGGCGAGCATCGCGGTCACGGCCGGGCCGACGGTGCGCCACGCCTGGTGGTCGACCGCGAGCAGGTGGGCCATGGCCGCACCGTCGTCGTCCTCGCCGGAGCCGAGGATGAGCAGCGGCATCCGGTGCGGTGCCAGGGCAGCCTCGGTGGCGCGCTCACGGTGGGTCCGGACCAGCTTGGCCGCGACGACGAGCACGGTCAGGCCGACCGCGGTCAGGGCGACCACGACGCTGACGCCGATCAACAGCCCCTGGGTGATCACGCCTTGACCCGGGCCAGCACGACGTTGACCCGGTGGAGCAGCTCGCGAGGGCTGAACGGCTTGATGACGTAGTCGTTGGCGCCCGTGGCGAAGCCGGCGTCGACGTCGGCGTCACGGGACTTCGCGGTGAGCAGGATGACGGCGAGGTCGGCGGTGCCCGGGTCCTGGCGGACCTTGCGCAGCACGTCGATGCCGGACAGGCCGGGCATCATCACGTCGAGGACGGCGAGGTCCGGCGGGTTGTCCTGGATCGCGGCGAGGGCGGCGGCGCCGTCGCTGACGGCCTCCACGGCGTAGCCCGCCTGGCTCAGCTTGAAGACGACGAGGTCCCGGATGTCCCGGTCGTCATCGGCCACCAGCACACGCACGTCCGACGACATGTCCTCACCGCTCCCCTGCTCGCCCGTCAGCGGGACAAAAATATCGGAGCCTGACCGGGATTTCTCCCGATCAGGCTCCGAAATGGGCGTTCTGTCAGCTCAGTTGTCGTCGTCGCCCTGGATCGAGGACGTCTTCTGGACCTGCATGAGGAACTCGACGTTGCTGCGCGTCTTCTTCAGACGGTCGATGAGCAGCTCGATGCCCTGCTGCGAGTCGAGCGCGGACAGCACCCGACGCAGCTTCCAGACGATCTTGAGCTCCTCGGCCGACATGAGGATCTCCTCGCGGCGCGTACCCGACGGGTTGACGTCGACGGCCGGGAAGATGCGCCGGTCGGCGAGCTGGCGCGACAGGCGCAGCTCCATGTTCCCGGTGCCCTTGAACTCCTCGAAGATGACCTCGTCCATCTTCGAACCGGTCTCGACGAGCGCGGTCGCGAGGATGGTGAGCGAGCCACCGTTCTCGATGTTGCGGGCGGCACCGAAGAAGCGCTTCGGCGGGTACAGCGCGCTGGAGTCCACGCCACCGGACAGGATCCGGCCGCTCGCCGGGGCGGCGAGGTTGTAGGCGCGGCCCAGACGCGTGATCGAGTCGAGCAGCACGACCACGTCGTGGCCCATCTCGACGAGGCGCTTGGCGCGCTCGATCGCCAGCTCGGCGACCGTGGTGTGGTCCTCGGCGGGACGGTCGAAGGTGGACGCGATGACCTCACCCTTGACCGTGCGCTGCATGTCGGTGACCTCCTCGGGGCGCTCGTCCACCAGGACGATCATGAGGTGCGCCTCGGGGTTGTTGGTCGTGATCGCGTTGGCGATGGCCTGCAGCACCATCGTCTTGCCGGCCTTGGGCGGGCTGACGATGAGGCCGCGCTGGCCCTTGCCGATCGGCGCGACGAGGTCGATGAGCCGCGTGGTCAGCACGGTGGGCTCGGTCTCCAGGCGCAGGCGCTCCTGGGGGTACAGCGGGGTGAGCTTGCCGAACTCGACGCGGGCACGCGCCTGCTCGGGGGTCATCCCGTTGACCGTGTCGAGGCGCACCAGCGCGTTGAACTTCTGCCGCGAGTTGCCGGGCTGCTCGCCCTCGCGCAGCGCCTTGACGGCACCGGTGACCGCGTCACCCTTGCGCAGGCCGTTCTTCTTGACCATGCCCAGCGGGACGTAGACGTCGTTCGGGCCGGGCAGGTAGCCGCTGGTGCGCACGAAGGCGTAGTTGTCGAGGACGTCGAGGATGCCGGCGACCGGGACGAGCACGTCGTCGTCGGTCACGGTCTCGGGGGTCTCCTGGAAGTCGTTCTCGCGGCCACCGCCACGACGCTTGCGGTCGCGGTAGCGCTGACGACCGCGGCGACGGCCGCCGCCCTCTTCGTCGTAGTCGTTGCCGCCACTGCGACGACCGTCGTTGGTGCGACCCTCGCCGCCACGGTCGTTGCGGTCGCCACGGGTGTCGTTGCGGTCAGTGCGCTCGGTGCGCTCGCCACGCTCGGTGGTGCGCTCGCCACGACCCTCGTTGCCCCGCTCGACCCGGTCGCCCCGGGTGTCGTTGCGCTCGCCGCGGTCGTTGTTGCGCTCGTTGCGCTCGCCACGGCTGTCGGTGCCGCGGTCAGCGGACCGGTCCTCGCCACGGGTGTCGTGGCGCTCGGTGGAGCGCTCGAGGCGGCTGTCGTTGCCACGGTCGGCGGCGCGCTCGCCACCGTCGTGCTGTCGCTGCTCGGCCGCGGCAGCCTCGGGGCCACCCGCGGGCCGCTCGGCCCGGCGGGACGCGCGGGCGGGGCGCTGGCCGTTGGCCGGAGCGTCGGTGGCCTTGGCCGGGGTCTCGGTGGCCTTGGCCGAGGTCTCGGTGGCCGGGGCGGAGCCGCCGGCCTGGCGCGCACGGATGGCGGTGAGCAGGTCGCCCTTGCGCATCTTCGCCGTCCCGGTGATGCCCAGGCTCGTGGCGAGCCCCTGGAGCTCGGCCAGGCGCATGGTGCTCAGACCGCCCGTACGACGAGTGGTCCCGCCGCTGCCCTCAGGCACTGCGACGAGCTCGGTGGTGTCTGTCACGAAGGATCCTTCCCCCTCGTATTCGGTCCGCCAGATTGCGGAACCGGGGTCTGCGTCAGGTCAGAACCTGATCGTTGGGGCCATGCGTGCTGGCGGGTAGCACAGCAGGACGCAACGGGAGCGTTGCGCGCTCACATGGTGGTTGGCGCACGGTGGCGAGTGGCTCGACCAGGGGGGATGATCGGCGTTCGTCGCCGGGGTGCGTCCTCAGGGTAACACCACCACACGACTGCCATGCGCGAAGTGTCAAACGTGGTGTCCTGGACGGTCATTCCCGCAGGTCAGCCCGCAACCCGGTCGATCCGGGCGCCGGTGCTGGCGATCCCGGGGCGCAGCACGTGCCACCCTTCCCCGGGCACCAGGGAGGCCACCGCGTCGGCGTCGGCGCGGGCGCTGAGGACGAGCACGCTCGGGCCCGCGCCGGAGATGACGGCGGCGTGCCCCCGCTCGCGCAGCCGGTCCACGAGCCCCATGGACGCACCGAGCGCGGCCCGTCGCTGCTCCTGGTGCAGCCACTCCCGGGTGGCCGGCAGCAGCAGGTCGGGCCGCCGGGTGACGGCCTCCACCAGCAGCGCCGCCCGAGCCGAGTTCAGTGCCGCCTCGGCGTGCGGCACGTGGTCCGGGAGCACCGCCCGGGCCGTGCTGGTGGCCAGCTGCGCCTGTGGGACCAGCAGCACCGGGGTGACCTCGGGGCTGACGGCCAGCTGGACGGTGCGCGTGTGCCGCGGGGTCTCGGCCTCGGACCAGGACAGCGTCATCCCGCCGTAGACGCTGGCCGAGGCGTTGTCGGGGTGGCCCTCGACCGCGCTCGACAGGTCGTTGGCGAACTCCCGGTCGAGCCCGCCGTCGAGGTCCTCCAGCCCGGCGGCGAGGTCATGCAGGCCTTGTGCCGCAACGACTCCCGTGACGATCGCCGTGGCCGAGGAGCCCAGCCCGCGACCGTGGGGCACCGCGTTGAGGCAGCTCATGGTCAGGCCGGCCGGCGGCTCGACGCCGAGCTCGGCCCAGGCGCGGACCATGGAGCGGTAGACAAGGTGGTTCTCGTCCAGCGGCACGCTGGACGCACCCTCGCCGGCGACCTCGACCTGCAGGCCGGGGGTGCCGGACACCGTCACGGTGCACTCGTCCCACAGGCCCAGCGCCAAGCCGATCGAGTCGAAGCCGGGTCCGAGGTTGGCACTGCTGGCCGGCACCCGGACCCGCACGCACGAGCCGGGCACCAGCGGGGTGACCACGTTCAGCCCTCGAGCCCGAGGGCGCTGGCAGCGGTGAACGCGTCGACGGGCACCCGCACCGGGAGCACGGGCTCGCCATCGGCGTCCTTGAGCGCCCAGGCAGGGTCCTTCAGGCCGTGCCCGGTCACCGTGCAGACAACGGTGGCACCGGCCGGGACGAGCCCGTCCCGGGCCGCGGCGAGCAGGCCGGCGACGCTGGCCGCGGACGCCGGCTCGACGAAGATGCCCTCACGGGCCGCGAGGATGCGGTGGGCGTCGAGGATCTGCGCGTCGCTGACGGCGTCGATCCGGCCGCCGGAGTCGTCGCGCGCCTCCAGCGCCTGCTTCCACGAGGCCGGGTTGCCGATGCGGATCGCCGTCGCGATGGTCTCCGGGTGGTCGATCGGGTGCCCGGCGACGATCGGCGCCGCACCCTCGGCCTGGAAGCCCCACATGCGGGGCAGGCGGGTGGCCGGGCCCGGCATACCGGTCAGGGAGCCCTCGGCGAGGTACTCGCGGTATCCGCGCCAGTAGGCAGTGATGTTGCCGGCGTTGCCCACGGGCAGGCAGTGGATGTCGGGGGCGTCACCGAGGGCGTCGACCACCTCGAACGCGGCGGTCTTCTGCCCCTCGATGCGGGCCGGGTTGACCGAGTTGACCAGCTCCACCGGGTAGGCCTCGGCGAGCTTGCGGGCCAGGGTGAGGCAGTCGTCGAAGTTGCCGTCGACCTGCAGCAGCGTCGCGCCGTGGGCGATCGCCTGGCTGAGCTTGCCCATGGCGATCTTGCCCTCGGGGACGAGCACCCCGCAGGCCATGCCCGCCTTGGTGGCGTAGGCCGCCGCCGAGGCGCTGGTGTTGCCGGTGGAGGCGCAGATGACGGCGCGGGCGCCGGAGCGCGCGGCGGCCGAGATCGCCGTCGTCAT